>NZ_VHIJ01000006.1:25219-109219 GCF_006680095.1 Pseudarthrobacter sp. B4EP4b
CCAGTTCGGCGGGGGTGGGGGCCGGCCCGGTGGGCTCCGCGCTGCGGGCAGCCTTCCGCCGGCCGAGGGCGCGGACGGCCAGTGTTCCGCCGGCAACCACTGCCAGGAGAATAAGGACCGGGGCCACAAGCGATTCCATGTCTAACGCCGTTCTATGTGCTTCCTGGCAGCAGCCAGGTCCGATGATGCCTGGGTGTTCTGGCTGGGCCTGGTGATCCGCTCGAGTTGGGCCCGGGCAGCAGTAGCAGCCTGGACTTGGGCCGCGTAGTGCTGAGCGGAGCGCTCTGCCAGGTCACGCTGGTATTTCTCGGCGTCCGATATTCCCGAGTCGCGCGGCCTCAGGGCCGTTATCAGGCCCCAGATGAGCGCCACCAGTACGATCGCAGGCAACAGGACCAGCAGTAGTTCGCCCATGCATAGAGCTTATGCCAGATCCGGGTTATCCACAGCAATATTCACCTCTGCGCATGAAGGGCGGGCGGGAGCCCGAAGCTGACGTCCCGAATGGAATATGAGGGCTGCCACACAGCATCTGCTGGACCCTCAGGACTCGGTGCACCTCTCTCACGCGGGACCGCCGGACGACACGCGCTGTGGATTAAATTCCACAGAAGAAATATTTACTCCACACGCAGCAATGGACGTTTCCGCAGGTCAGATCCCTCCGCCTGCCAAAACTTTTTTTGTTTCCACAGGTTTCCCCACAGGCTGTGCACAAGCTATGCCCGGTACTGCACAGGTTATCCACACCTCTTGGCGCATGCTGGCTTTGAGGCTGGACTCCTGGCGGCTAGCGTAGCGGGGTACCTGTTCTTCGGCCCCCCGGCGGCTTATGGGAGGGCCATCTGGTGCTGCTGGACAGAATCGCTGATCCGCCAGGAACAGTTCGTTGTGGAAAACCTGTGGATAGTGGGGATAACTCCTGCTGACAGTCACGCGAAGGCTGGCCGGGCAGGTTTGTCAGAGCCCACGGGTAGACCTGGACAGGTGGCGGAGCGGGGCTTTTCCCCGCATCGCCTTAGCAGGATGGATCGTCGCCGGGCACTCATGTTCGGCGGTGTACACAATGGAGGACGGCAGCTTTGTCTATAGCGCATCTGGACCCGGTCGAGGCCACCCGAGGATCGGACGCGAGCCGGAAACCTCCACAGGATATTCCCGCGGAGCAGTCTGTCCTCGGCGGCATGATGCTGTCCAAGGACGCCATCGCGGACGTCGTGGAGATCCTCCGCGGCCAGGACTTCTACCGCCCGGCACACGAAACCATCTACGAGGCCATCATCGACCTCTACGGCCGCGGTGAACCGGCCGATGCCGTCACCGTCTCCGATGAGCTCACCAAGCGTGCCGAGATCAACCGGATCGGCGGGCCCGCCTACCTCCATGAGCTGATCCAGACTGTTCCCACCGCAGCGAACGCCGGCTACTACGCGGAGATTGTGGCCGAGCGCGCCGTCCTGCGCCGGCTCGTCAATGCCGGTACCAAGATCGTCCAGCTGGGCTACGGCTCCGACGGCGAGGTGGAGGACCTGGTCAACCAGGCCCAGGCCGAGGTCTACGCCGTGGCCGAGCGCCGCACCGCCGAAGACTACGTGGTGCTCAAGGACGTGATGGAGTCCACCGTGGACGAAATCGAGGCGTCCGGCCACCGCGGTGAAGGCATGACAGGCGTGCCCACCGGCTTTTTTGAACTGGATGAGCTCACCCACGGGCTGCACCCCGGACAGATGATCGTTATCGCCGCCCGCCCTGCGGTCGGTAAGTCAACCTTCGCCCTGGACTTCGCCCGGTCCGCGGCTATCAAGAACAACCTGTCCACCGTGATGTTCTCGCTCGAAATGGGCCGGAACGAGATTGCCATGCGCCTGCTCTCCGCCGAGGCAACCATCGGCCTGCAGGACCTCCGCAAGGGAACTATCAAGGACGAGCAGTGGTCCAAGATCGCCACCACCATGGGCCGGATGAACGATGCGCCGCTGTTCATCGACGACAGCCCCAACATGTCACTGATGGAAATCCGGGCCAAGTGCCGCCGACTCAAGCAGCAGCACGATCTCAAGCTGGTGATCCTCGACTACCTGCAGCTGATGAGCTCCGGCAAGAAAGTGGAGTCGCGCCAGCAGGAAGTCTCCGAGTTCTCCCGTGCGCTGAAGCTGCTCGCCAAAGAGCTCCAGGTCCCCGTCATCGCGCTGTCCCAGCTGAACCGTGGGTCCGAGCAGCGCTCGGACAAGCGGCCCATGGTGTCGGACCTTCGTGAATCGGGCTCCATCGAGCAGGATGCCGACATGGTGATCCTGCTCCACCGCGAAGACGTCTACGACAAAGAATCACCGCGCGCCGGTGAAGCGGACATCCTGGTGGCCAAGCACCGTAACGGCCCCACCAAGGACATCGTGGTTGCGTTCCAGGGCCACTACTCCCGCTTTGCCAACATGGCGGCCGACGCCGGCGGCGGCTTCTAAGCGTCAGCCCGGGTTGGCTCCTTGTCGCCTCAGCCCTGGGCCAGCAGGTGGTTGGGCAGCCGGTTCCCCGGCGCCTGGCCCCGGATTTCCAGCAGCTCCCGTGCGTGCGCGTGGAGCCTCCTGTCCTCATTGCTGACGGGCACCCAAGCCGGTACAGGCACCGAGTTGCCGTCGGCGTCGCGCGCCACCATCACGGTGAGGCAGTAGGTGGTGAGGTTCATCTCACCGCTCTTCGGGTCTCCGGAGCGGACGTGGACTGCGATGTGCATGCCCTTGGTTCCGGTGTACACCAGGCGGGCCTCAACCTCCACCACGTGGCCGATCAGGAGCGGACGGTAGAACCGGACGCCGCCGGAGAACACCGCCACGGTATCCATCCCGCAGTAGCGGGAGGCGCAGACGTAGGCCGCCTCATCGATCCACTTCATCACGATGCCGCCGTGGACCTTCCCGCCCCAGTTCACGTCCGTGGGAGCGGCCATAAAACGCAGGGTGACCCGCTCTGCCGTTCCTGCATCCGTATATTCCTGCCGGTTCATGGCTTCCACGATCTGCTCGCGGATGTTGATCCGGGCCAGCGCATGGTCCCGCTGCTCGATCTCTTCTGCCGTGACGGGCTCGAACTGCTTGACCGGGATGGGTTTTCCATCCTCGCCCACAGCAACAAAGATCACCATGCACTGGCTGCGCATCGTGGCGGGGCCGCCCTTCGGATCCCCGGAGGACACCACGGTTCGGATATGCATGGAGGAGCGCCCGGTGTAAACAATGGTGGCTTCGACCTCCACCATGTCCCCGCTGTTCACCGGATCCGCGAAGTGGATATTTCCCACATAGGCCGTGACGCAGTAGGACTTGGCCCAGCCCACAGCCGCCGCGTAGGCAGCCTTGTCCACCCACTCCAGGACTGTTCCCGCATCCACCGAGCCACTGTGGCCCACGTCCATGGGGGCGGCCAGGAAGCGGAGGGTCACGGAGTTGGCAGTGCCGGCGTCAGTCATGGTGCGATCATACTGACGCTCCTGGTTACCTGCCGGTTGGGGCCTGTCGGCCGTGACTGGCACGGCGGCGGCAGCGGAACCCTGCAACGGCTTTAAGCCACAGCTGGCCCGTCCGCTGGAAGGCGGACGGGCCAGCTGGTGGCGGGTAAGGCTAACCGGCGCGGGTGTAGACGATATCCGGCTGGGCGGGAAGCTCCATGTCCTTTCCGATGAAGAAGCCGGGGTGCGGCGGCTGGTTGTAGGCGATGTTCTCGCGTGCAACCGAAAGCCGGTACGCCGGATCGTGCATCAGGGTCCGGAGCCGGACGTCAGTGGACGCGGTGGTGGTGTAGATCCGCAACTCTGTGCTGTCAGCCGACGGCCAGGCGAGTTCCTCCCGCCAGTCACCCAGGAGATCTGCCTGGATGGCGGGATTGCCCTTGGTGCTGTTGTTGGACTTGGCACCGGCGGCCGTCAGCAGCCTGTCACTGGATTCGGTCTCCCAGTTCCACTTGGCGATGCTGGGCGTCCCCGTGCTCGTAGCAGCGTCCCAGTCATGGTCGACAATTTCGCGGAGCAGGTCGCCGTCCCACCAGGCCATGAAGTTGGCTGCCGGGATCTTGTTGGCTATCAGCTCCCCCTTGGAGGACCGCAGTTCACCAACGGGCGAGTTCCAGGCTGCGTCGCCACCAATGGCCCAGCCTTCGGCACCCGCGTAGCGCGGATCGATGTCTCCGGCGGCCGCGCGGCCGGTGTCCTTGGTGGCGGGGATGCTCCAGAGCACCTCGCCGGTCCGTGAATCCCGGAACGTGGCGCCCCTGTTGCCGCTCGAGCCCATATCCTCGTGGGCGGCAAACGTCTCCAGTCCCGGCCGGGACGGGTCGAGGTCGCTGGTGTGGATGGCGTCGCCATGGCCCAAGCCGGTGGTGTACAGGGGCTTGCCGTTGTCATCGATGGTCATGGAACCGAAGACGAACTCGTCCTTGCCGTCAGCGTCCACATCCACCACGGACAGGTTGTGGTTGCCCTGGCTCCGGTACTGGACACCAGAAATGTCCGAATCGAAGACCCAGCGCCTGGTGATCTTGCCGCCCACCAGGTCGTACGTGGCCAGCACGGCGCGGGTGTAGTAGCCGCGGCTGAACATCATGGACGGGTGTTCACCATCCAGGTAGGCCACAGCGCCGAGGAAGCGGTCCACGCGGTTTCCGTACGTGTCGCCCCAGGCGCCCACGTCACCGCGCGGCGGATCATAGGCAACGGTGTCCATCACAGTGCCGCTGGCCCCGTGGAACACGGTCAGGTACTCCGGTCCGGTGAGCACGTACCCGCTGCTGTTGCGGTAATCGGCGCCGGGGTTGCCGATCACGGTGCCCGCGGCGTCACGCGTGCCGTCCGCCGTCTTCATCGCAATTTCAGCCTTGCCGTCGCCGTCGAAGTCGTAGGCGAGCAACTGGGTGTAGTGGGCGCCGGCACGGATGTTCGGGCCCATGTTGATGCGCCAGAGCTTGGTGCCGTCCATCCTGTAGGCATCCACATAGACGGTGCCGGTGTAGCCTGCCTGGGAGTTGTCCTTGGAGTTGGACGGGGACCACATCTGCAGGACTTCGTACGTGCCGTCACCGTCCAGGTCTGCCACGCTCGAATCCCCGGCGGAGTAGCTGTACGGCTGGCCGTCCTTGGTGTAGTCGTCGGCAGGCTTGTCCAGCTTGATGGCAAGGTAGTCCCGGGGCAGCGGCGTGAACTCCGCGGTGAGCTGGTCCCCGCCGTTGCCCACGGATTTGATGACGTACCTGGAGGACGCCGTTCCTGCCGGATCGAGGAAGGTGGTGCTGTTGTGGATCGGCTCATCGGTGAGCTGGACGCCGTCGCGGATCACATGGAAGCCGATCTGCTCCGGGTCAAGGCCCAGCATTCGCCAGCCCACCCGGACCCCTTCGCCGGTCAGCGTCGCAACGGGGGCGCGGTCCAGCTTCTCCATCTGGCGGTTCACCACGGTGACCTTTTCAGTCCCCACCACCGGGGACGGCGCGGATTCGCCGCCCTTGTTCACGGTGGTGACGCGGTAGTAGTACTTGATGGTGGTCAGCACGGTGTAGTCTGTGTAGTTGACCTCGCTGGCACGGCCCACGTACTCAAAAGGACCGTCGGGGGAGGTGGAGCGGTAGACCTGGTAGGCCGCAGCGCCGGAAACCTTCTGCCATTTGAGCGTGACACTGGTCTTCTCCACTGCCTTGACGTCCACCTTGGCAGTGGCGGCCGGGACGCGAGTGCCGGGGTCCACCAAGGCGGTTTCCACCGTATTGGAGGGCACCGATTCCAGCCCGGTATTGTCCAGCGCGGTGACGAAGTACTTGTACTTCAGTCCGGCGAACGCGGTGGTGTCCTGGAAGGCCGCCGCGGTCACGTTCTCCGCAATCAGCCGGGGTTCGGCGTCGAACGAGGCCTGGCGGAACACCTTGTAGCTGGCGGCATCCGCCACAGCGTCCCAGGCGAGGTCAACGGTGGGTGGTTCTGCCGCGGCATTGACGGCAGTCGTGTGCAGGTTGGTGGGGCCAACCAGCAGTGGGGTGACCTCCAGGCCGTTGAGCCGCTGCCCTGAGCCGCTGATGGTGAGGTTCAGCTGTCCGTCCGAGACCAGGACCTGGTTGATAATTTTTGTTGCTGATGACGCCCTGCTCGAGGACACCTGTCCGAAGGAGGTTCCTTCTGCAGCGACGTCCGTGCGGGTGGAGCCGATCCAGTCGGTGTGGTACGTCTTCAGGGCGTAGGTGCCGTTGGGGACGTCGAGCTGGAATTCGAAGCTGGAGCCGCTGAGGACGAAGTCGCGCAGCAGGTTGCTGGTCACGGCGCCGCGGTCCCGGTCGCTGAGCACCGAGACGTCCTTGAAGCCGAAGCCGCGCTGGGCCGTGTAGCCCATGGTCCGGTTGACCTCGGTGTAGCCGGGTTCGACAGGCGCTCCCACAGGCCCGAAGTCGAACTTGTACTTGGCTTGTTTGGTGGTCACCATGAGCGGGTCGCTGGGCTCGGAGAGGCCTTTGCCGTTCATCGCGGCCACGCGGACGTTGTAGGCAGTCCCTTCGTTCAGTCCGGAAAGGTTGACCGTGGGTACGGTGGAGGTGGTGGTGAGCTTGTAGGCGCTGTCCGGCTCGGAGGCCAGCTTCCGGTACACCTTGTAGATGTCCGCACCGTCAACCGGCTGCCATTTCAACAATGCCCCGGCGTTGGAGACGCTGCCGGCTACCACGCCCTGCGGCTTGGCCGGAACGGACGACGGCGGTGCGATTTCCTTGACGCGCGCGGCCAGCGGAACGCTGAGCTGCTTCACTCCGCCTGCCACCAGCCGGGCGATCTGGATGGCGCCGTACTCCTGGAAGTGGGTGTTGTCCACCGTGCCGGTGGGCCGGTTCGGGTAGATGCCCGCATCGACGTGGAGGAAGACCGATTTGGTGTCCTCCGGGCCGATGGCGTCGTAATAGGCCCGGCTCGAGGCGGACAGGTCCACCAGGGCGACGTTTTCCTCGGCGGCGAGTTCCTGCATCTTGGCGACGTACTCGGGGAAGCTGACGTTGAACTTGCCGGTGGCTTCGTCATAGTCCCGGCGGCCCACGGGCGTGACCAGGACGGGTGTTGCGCCGCGCTGCCGCGCGCCGTTTACGTACGTGCGGAGGTATTCCTTGTAGTCGGCGGGGGAGGCATAACGGTCATCCACGCCGATAGTGGCATCATTGTGGCCGAACTGGACCATCAGGTAGTCGCCGGGGTTGATGACCCGCAGGATCTCGTCCAGCCGGCCCTGGCTGATGAAATTTTTGGAGCTGCGGCCGCCGATGGCGTGGTTCTTAAAGGAGACCTTTTCATCGAAGTAGCGCTCGATCATCTGGCCCCAGCCGGCCTGCGGAGCGAAACCGGGATCATAGGTCTGCACCGTTGAGTCGCCGGCGAGGTACACGCCGGGATCCGTGGTGGCCGTGCGGGGAGCGCGGGCGGAGATGACCAGCGAATTGATCTTGGCCGCGGTGCCGCTGAAATCGAGGTTGAGCTGGCCGTCAACCAGCGAAATGGGGAATTCCATTTCCAGATACTGGCCGGCAGGCTTGTCCGTTGCCTGCACCTTCGCCATGGCTTCGGCGGTGATGGCGATGTTCGTGGCCTCCGTGGCGTCGCCGGCAATGAGCTTGACCGTGTAGTCGCCATTGGGCAGGTCCACCAGGAAGGTGCTGCCCTGTGCCTGCACGAAGTCGGAGCGCAGCGCATCCCCAGTGCCCCGGTCTGCGCCGGAGGTGACCGCGGTGTCAGTAAAGCCGAACTTTGTGGCCGCCGAGTACTGGGTGCCGGCGGCAACAGCGGTGTAGCCATCCGCTGTGGCACCGGGACCGAAATCGAACTTGAATCCGCTTCCCACCGGCGGCAGCGCGGTATCCGCCTGGACTGCGGGGAGGCCGGTGAAGGCGATGGCAGCTGAGGCCATGGCGGCTGTCACGGCTTTTGCGGCGGTTGGGATCCGGCGGTCCCGGGAGGGAGGTGGTTGCTGGGATTGTGGGGCTTCTTGCGGGGATTTGTTCAACGGACATCTCCTTCGATGAGCGGTGGCAAGCGGTACCCAGGAAGGTTGGAACGATTCAAAACAGCAACGCGCCGACGATGGCGCCTTACGGGTTTGAGGGTTTCGAGTGATGATTCGAACTAGCTGAGACCTGGGATCGTGATGCAACTCTCGCTGCAGCAGTTATTGGTCTATCAGCCGGCAACGGACTCTGGCAAGCGTTTTCCCAACTTTCCGTGAGTTTTTCTGGGACTACTTGTTTGGAACTGTTCGCGCCTCCGCCAGAGTTCGTGTTAAATGCCGACGGCGGATGCGCACCCAAGTGCCCATCCGCCGTCGTGAGGTTTCCGGGCGCGTGGCCCCGGAGCCGGGAAAGGTTAGGCCAGGACGGCCAGCTTCGAGTTGCTGCGGCCAAAGAGCGCGCGGTCCACGGACAGGCGGCCAGCGCCGGTCAGAGCCAAGGCGAACGCGGCCGCCGCCAGGAGAAGGACCAGTTCGTAGCCGCCGTTGGCGGCGAAAACGCCGGCAGCAGCGTGCACCATAAACAGGGCTCCCAGCATGTCCAGGACCAGGAGTGCTGCCACCACGCGGGTGAGGATGCCGAGGATCAGGGCGATGCCGCCGGCCAGTTCGAGCACGGCAATGGCGGGCGCTACTGCTTCTGCTGCGGGAACACCCATCTTGGCGAAGGAGGCCTGCGTGCCGGCGATGGTCCACTCGTTGAACTTCTGCCAACCGTGCGCTGCGAAGAGGAAGCCCAGGATGATCCGAAGGGCAGTGATTGCGGTTGTGGTAAGTCGTGACTGGTTCATGGGTATTAACTCTCGCTGCTAATAGTTGAAGAGTCAACTATTAGCGTCATAATGTGGGCTTTGTCATGCCGGCGTGGATACAACCAGACCCCCGATTAGGCTGGCAAGGTGCCCCACTTACCTGCGCCGGCGCCGGCCGCCCCACCGAAAGGACATACCCGCGAGATCCTTCGGCTGGCGGTACCCGCCTTTGGCGCTCTCGTCGCTGAACCACTCTTCCTGCTCGCGGATTCGGCGATCGTTGGCCACCTCGGCGTAGCCCAGCTGGCCGGCGTCGGATTGGCAACGGCAGCGCTGCACACCGCCGTCGGCCTGATGGTCTTTTTGGCCTACTCCACCACCCCTGCGGTGGCCCGGGCCATGGGGGACGGGCAGCCCGGTAAGGCCCTGGCGGCCGGGCGCGACGGCGTCTGGCTGGCACTGCTGCTGGGTGTTGTCCTGGCCGTGGCCGGGTTCGTGGCAGCCGATCCGCTGATCGGCCTGCTGGGCGCGGAAGGCGAGGTGCGCTCCTTTGCCGTTGACTACCTCCGTTGGTCGATGCCGGGCCTGGTGGCAATGTTGCTCATCTTCGCGGGCACCGGGCTTCTCCGTGGCCTCCAGGACACCCGGACTCCCCTGGTGGTGGCCACGGCGGGTTTTGCGCTGAACATTGTCCTGAACCTGTGGCTGGTGTACGGGCTGGGCTGGTCCGTCACGGGTTCCGCGGTGGGTACCAGCGTGGCCCAATGGGCCATGGCCGCGGTCTACCTGGTGATGGTGAAGCGCAATGCCGGGGCGCACGGCGTGAGCCTGCTGCCCAGCTGGAGCGGTATCAGGAGCATGACGCGTGTCGGATCGTGGCTGATGCTGCGCACGCTCAGCCTGCGCATTGCCATCCTGGCCACCGTCTTTGTGGTCACGGCGCAGGGAGCCGTGAACCTGGCGGCCCACCAGCTGGCCATGACCATCTTCTCTTTCCTGGCCTTCGCCCTGGACGCGCTCGCGATTGCGGCTCAGGCATTGATCGGCAAGGAGCTGGGCGCCTCCAATCCGCATAGGGCACGGTTGTTGACCGGGACCATGACCCGTTGGGGGCTTGGTTTCGGTGTGGTGACGGGCGCACTCCTGGCCGTTGCGGCGCCTTGGGCGGGCGCCCTCTTTACGTCCGACCCGCAGGTTCAGTCAGTCCTGGCCGTTGCCTTGTGGGTCCTCGCTGCCGGCCAGCCGATCGCGGGATACGTCTTTGTGCTTGACGGGGTGCTGATCGGCGCCGGTGACGCCAAGTACCTGGCGTTGGCCGGTGTGGTGAACCTGGCCGTATACGTGCCGCTGCTGATTGCGGTGGCACTCTCGCACGCTGCGGGCGCGCCTGGACTTGGCTGGCTGTGGGCCGCCTTCGCACTGGGTTACATGGCCGCCCGCGCCGTCACTCTTGGCGTCCGAGCGCGTTCCGACCGCTGGATGGTGCTGGGTTCGCCCTAGCGCGGACCGCCACTAAACTGGACCGGTGACCCAACCGAAAACCCCTGCAGACACTGCTCCCGGAACGGCTCCCAGGGCTGACCTGTGGAAGCCGGTCCTCCTCCGCTCCGCAGCTGCACTGGTGTTCGGCGCTGTCACCATCTTCTGGGCGGCCCCGTCCATAGAGGTTATGGGCTGGTCCGGCGGGCTCTACCTGCTGGCCACCGGCGTCCTGCTGGTCTGGGGTATCCGGGCATCGGGGTTTCAGCGGGAGAGCGCCCCGGACAAACTGCTTTCCGCTGCCGGGTCCGTGCTTGCCGGCGCAGGCGTTGCGCTGCTTCTGCTGCACGGGGACCTGCTGTTTGGTGTCATCGCTGCTCTGGGGTTGGCTGTGGCAGGAGCGCTCGAGCTGTTCTGCGGCCTGAAATTCCGGGGCCGGCACGTGTTGGCCCGGGACTGGATTGCCTCGGGCATCATCGGCCTGGGCACCGCAGCCATCCTGCCCTTCTTCATCAGCCTGGGCGCCCATGCGCTGCTCGGCGTGGCCGGTGGCGGTGCCATCATCTCCGGCGTGCTGTGGGCGTTGGCAGGGCTGAGCATCCGGCACGATGCCCGCAGCACTGCAGGAACGCCGTAAACTAGGAAAGTGTCCGGTTCTACTGCTCGTAGAAAATTGGTCCGGACGCACCACCGCATTAAGCAAAACCAGGCCGGCCGGCGTGCCGCCTGCAGGGAGGAATCACCGTGGCAGACCAGCAACCAGGACATCCGCGCAAGGTGCGGACCTCGGTGAAGGGCCCGCTGATGTTCTCCGCATTCTGGGCCGTCGTGGCCTTTTTGGCTGTGGTGATCTTCGCTTCCGGCGGCAGTGCGCGCGCCCCCCGTTTCGACCTGGCCTTCACCGCTGCCGGTATCGCCTTCATCGTCACTCTGGTGATCGCGGCGATGCTTTCGATGAGCCACAAGGAGAACGCCGAACACCTGGGCAAGGGCTCGGGTGTAAACCTCAGTTCGGCCCCCAAGCCGTCCCACGGCTTCGGCGGTCCGGGCCCGCAGGACCCTGCCTCCGCTCCGGATGATCAGGAGAACCCCGGGGACCGCTGAGCGTCCCTGGCCAGGCATCATCCAGGGCGGGCGCCGTCCTTACACAAAGCGCCCCTTAGACAAAGCGCCCCTTGGATAGAGCCGCCCCTTAGGCAGACGCCGCCTGACGTGCCCGGTAGGCGGCCACATGCGCCCGGTTGGCGCAGTTTCCTGTATCGCAGTAGCGCTTGGACCTGTTCCTGCTGAGGTCCAGCACGGCAGCATCGCAGTCCGCGGCCTCGCAGATGCGCATCCGGTCCATCTCTTTGCCGCGGATGACGTCCGCCAGCGCCATGGCGGCTTCCGTGCTCATCCTGTCCACCAGCGGGGCGTCGGGGGTGGTGGCGTGGAGGTGCCAGTCCCAGTCATCGTGTTTAACAAGCTGCGGCAGTGCGTTGGCCTCCCGCAGCAGCCGGTTGACTGTCTCGACGGCGGATCCTTCGTCCGCCGTCCACAGTTCCGCGAGCTGTTGGCGAAGCTGGCGCACGCTAACCAGCTCGTTGTGGTCCCGGGTACGGGATCCGGTGAATCCCTCAGCTGCGAGGAACCGGTCCAGGTCCGCAGTGGACTCCAGTCCCTCAGTTCCGTTGGCCGCCGAATTAATCAGATTAACCACCGTGCGCAGGGCCACCTCAGTGTCAGGGGCAAAAACCATCTTGACTCCTTACAGTGCTGTCCCGTACTGTCATGACCATCACCCTACTTTACTCCTGACAGGAGGCGACGATGCCTGCCGCACACAGCCGCACCCCGAAGCTTGGGGCGAAGGCCAGCAAGCGCAACTTCCTCGCCTCCGGCCTGGGCATTGCACTGTTCTCGTCCGCCGTCTTCGGCACATCCGGATCTTTTGCCAAGGCATTACTGGAAACTGGCTGGTCCCCTGGCGCGGCGGTCACTGCACGGCTCACTGGCGCGGCCCTGATCCTCGCCGTGCCGGCGGTTGTCGCCCTCCGCGGCCGCTGGCATCAACTCCGGACCAACTGGGTAACCATCCTGCTCTTCGGGCTGATCGGCGTTGCGGCGTGCCAACTGTTCTACTTCAACGCCGTGGCAAGGCTCTCGGTGGGGGTTGCCTTGCTGCTGGAATACCTGGCACCGGTCATCATCGTGCTCTGGCTCTGGGCGGCCAGCCGGAAGCGCCCCCGGATTCTGACGTTCGGGGGAACCCTGCTGTCGCTCGCCGGACTGGTCCTGGTCCTGGATCTCACCGGCGCGGTCAAGGTCGACGTCGTGGGTGTCCTTTGGGGTGTCGCAGCCGCGGTTTGCCTCGCCATCTACTTCTTTATCACCGCCAAAGAGAATGACTCACTTCCGCCCATGGTCCTGGCCTCCGGTGGGCTGATGGTGGGCGCAGCCGTGATGTGGCTCTCAGCTGCCACGGGTTTGTTGCCCATGGCCTTCAGTACTGCCGACACCACCCTTGGTCCCTGGGTGACGCCCTGGTGGGTATCGCTGACCGGGTTGATCATCCTGGCCACCGTGCTGGCATACGTTTCCGGGATTATGGCCGCGCGGGCGCTGGGCTCCAAAGTGGCGTCCTTCGTGTCGCTGACCGAAGTCCTTTTCGCCGTGATCTGGGCGTGGCTGCTGCTGGGCGAACTTCCCGCCGCCATCCAGCTCCTGGGCGGCGCGCTGATCGTGGGGGGCGTCATCCTGGTCCGGCTCGACGAACTGCGCGCTCCCGTTGCCGGGCCAACTGCTGGGGCCATGGCGGCACCCAAGGCCGGGTCGCCTCTGGAACACGCGAACGACGTCGAGCCCGTCCCTTAGTGGGGGCTGTCCGTTAAAGGCGGAAGGTCCGGACACCTTGCGGTGCCCGGACCTTCCGGACGCTTCCCAGGGAAGACGTCAGCCCTGCGAAGCCTGCGTCTGCTGTTCGGCGTTCTGCTTTGCCCGGTTGCCGGCTTCCCTAAGGGCTTCAGCAACCTGGTTCAGCTTCGAGGTGTGCTCGCCGCGCCACTGGTCCTTGAACTTGTCCGCGTCCGGTCCCCGCCAGTCGACCTGGTCCAGGAAGTTGGTGAGCTTATTGCGCTGCGATTCAATTTCGCTAGCACCGTGCTCAAGCTTTCCGCCGAGCTGGCGAAGCTGCTCAACGTCTGCACCCCAAATAGCCATGAGTTTCTCCTTGTAAATCGTGGATCCGAACCAGGTCGGCGTCCCCAGCGGCCCCCCGGCTTCTCCGGAAGATCCAATGCCTCAAACCTATCCCGGCCCCCAAAACAGTGTCGATGGGCACCCCTGCCCATGCCGTACTCCCCATGGAGGGGAGTTTCACCAATGTTTGTGGAGGGGTCGATCCTTGGCGATCCAGAGCCTAGCATGGCGGTATGTGCCGGAATATTCGAACCCTCCACAACTTCGAGCCCCATGCAACGTCCGAGGAAGTGCACGCCGCGGCGCTTCAGTACGTGCGGAAGGTCAGCGGCAGCACCAAGCCGTCCAAGGCCAACCAGGAGGCCTTCGAGGAGGCAGTCCACGAGATCGCCCACATCACCCAGCACCTCCTGGATTCCCTGGTCTCCCAGGCTCCGCCCAAGGACCGGGATGCCGAGGCCGCGAAGGCAAGGGCCCGCGCGGCCGTGCGCTACGGCGCTGCCTGAGTCCTAGGCCTTCGTTCCAAAACTCCGCAGCCGCAGCGAGTTGGCAACCACCAGGACTGAACTGGCTGCCATCGCGGCGCCGGCGATCATGGGATTAAGCAGGCCCAGCGCGGCCACCGGGATGCCCACGGCGTTGTAGAAGAACGCCCAGAACAGGTTGGTTTTGATGGTGGCCAGGGTCCTGCGGGAGAGTTCAATGGCCTGCACCACCTGCGACAGGTCGTTGCCCATCACGGTCAGGTCCGCCGCCTCGATGGCAACGTCGGTGCCTGATCCCATGGCAATCCCGAGATCGGCCTGGGCCAACGCCGCAGCATCGTTGACGCCATCGCCGGCCATCGCCACCGTGGCGCCGCCCGCCTGAAGCGTCTTCACCACTTCCACCTTGCCCTCGGGCAGCACCCCTGCGTAGACGTCTGCGGGATCAATGCCGACGGCGGCTGCCACCTGCGCGGCGACGGCGGCGTTGTCGCCGGTCAGCAGGAGGGGCCGCAGGCCCAGGGCCTTCATGCGTTCCACCGCGGAGGCTGAGCCGGGCTTGATGGTGTCGCGAAGGCTGATGATCCCGGCAACTGAGCCGTCTACCCCCACCCAGATGGCCGTGGCGCCGGTAGCTTCCGCCGCTGCCAGGGCCTGTGCCTGGATCGAGGTGATGGCGATACCGTTCTGCCCAAGCCAGCCGGTGCGTCCGGCGGTGACCTGCCTGCCTCCAACGGTTCCCGTGACACCGCCGCCCGGCGCCGACCGGAAGTCCCGCACCGCCGGCAGGTGTCCGCCGTCGTACGTTTCCGGGTGATCTCCGCGCGTTTCCTGGGCAGCAGCGGCGGCAATGGCGCGGGCCACCGGATGCTCCGAGGCCGCCTCGACGGAGCCCGCCAGCAGCAGGACTTCACGCTCCGCAAACCCCTCGAAGGCGAGGGTGGAATCCACCGCCAGCGCGCCGGTGGTGACGGTGCCGGTCTTGTCCAGCAGGATGGTGTCCACCGTCCGCGTGTCTTCAAGCACCTGCGGACCCTTGATCAGGATGCCCAGCTGTGCGCCACGGCCCGTCCCGGTGAGGAGGCCAACGGGAGTGGCGAGCCCCAGGGCGCACGGGCACGCGATCACCAGGACGGCGACGGCGGCCGTAAAGGCCGAACGCAGCCCCCCGCCCGGGGCTCCCGGACCAGCAACGAGGAGCCAGAGGACAAAGGTGAGCGCGGCGATGGCCAGGACCACGGGAACAAACACTGCGCTGATGCGGTCCGCGAGGCGGGCGATGGGAGCTTTGCCCGTCTGGGCCTGGGACACCAGGCGCGCCATCTGCGCCAGGGTAGTTTCCGAACCCACGCGGGTGGCCCTGACCAGCAGGCGGCCGGAGGTATTGATGGTGGCGCCGGTGACCTTGCTGTCCGGTCCCACCTCCACCGGCACTGACTCACCGGTCACCAGTGACGCGTCCACCGCAGATGACCCGTCGATAACAACGCCGTCCGTGGCAATTTTTTCGCCGGGACGGACCACCAGGACATCGCCTGCCTGGAGCTGTTCGGCCGGGATCCTCCGTTCCCGGCCGTCCTTGAGTATGGTGGCGTCCTTCGCGCCCAGGCTCAGGAGGGCGTGCAGGGCGTCGCCCGCCTTTTGCTTGGCGTTGGCTTCGAGATAGCGGCCCAGGAGCAGGAAAGTGGTGACAACGGCGGCCACCTCGAAATACAGGCCACCCTGCTCCATTCCCTCCATGCCGGGGTGCTGGGTCAGCAGGGGATCGGAGAACAGCTGCCAGGCTGAGAAAAGGTAGGCGGCGGCCACCCCGATCGACACCAGCGTGTCCATGGTTGACGCGAAGTGGCGGGCATTGATGGCGGCCGCACGGTGGAACGGCCAGGCAGCCCAGGTGACCACGGGCAGGGCCAGCGCGGCGGCCACCCAGCCCCACTGGGGGAACTGGAAGGCGGGGACCATCGAGATCAAGAAGACCGGCACCGTAAAGAGGGCGGCCAGGACCAGGCGCGGACGGAGGCGGGCACCTGCACCTTGGGCGCCATGTGAGGCGCCGCCGGTGACTTGCTCTGCATGCTCGCTCGTTCCTCGCTTAGACGCATGCTGCCGCAAGTCCCCGCCGTCACCGCTCGACGCTGACAGATTCAGTGTGCCAGTCTCGTACTGGGCGACAGTTCCTGGGACCGCGCGGATTTTGGCCTTATATCCTGCTGCCTCGACCGTGGCTGTGAGCTGCTCGTCGGTGATGCCCTCGGGGACTGTTACATGAGCGGATTCGAGGGGGAGGTTGACCAGGGCCTGGACGCCTTCGAGTTTGCCGAGCTTTTTTTCCACGCGGTTAACGCAGGATGCGCAGGTCATGCCCTCGATGTCGAGCTCCACCACCCGGTTTCCTGGCTGGTGGAGGAGGTCCTGGTTGCTCATGTGTTCCCTGTTCCTTGCTGGTATCAGTGCCGGTGCTTAGGCTTCGTTGGCAACCACCAGGTAGCCCGCTTCCGCAACTGCTTCGCCGATTTCGGACGGCGACAGATCGTCGCTGGAGGTGATGGTGACGGTAGAGATACCGCCGGCGTTGAGTTCGATGTCGACTGCCTCTACGCCTGCAAGGGCCTCAAGTTCTTCGCTGACGGCGGAGACGCAGTGGCCGCAGGTCATTCCGGAAACGCTGACAGTGGTGGTGGTAGGGGAGGTAGTGCTCATGGCTGCTCCTTGTTGTTCAGCCGGCACAGTGGGCCGGTTCGTTCGCCGGCGTTCGCCGGATGGCTGGTGATGTGGAATTCGGGGTTACCGCAGGAGCCGGCCGATGGCATCGGCGGCTTCCTTGACTTTGGCGTCGATCGCTTCTGCCCGCAGGCCCGGGTCCGGTTCGGCGGCGGCCCCCACGACGCAGTGGCCGATGTGCTCTTCCACGAGCCCCAGGCTGACGGCGTGCAGGGCTTTGGTGACGGCGGATACCTGGGTGAGGATGTCGATGCAGTACTTGTCCTCATCCACCATGCGGGCAATGCCGCGTACTTGGCCTTCTATGCGTTTGAGGCGCCGCAGATAGGCGTCCTTGTTCCCTGTGTAGCCGTGCTGGGCCCCTTCGTGGTCCGTGCCAGCTTCAACAGCTGCATCCGCCACTGCTTCTTCCGTTGCGCTCATGTTTTCAACGGTATACCCGGGAGGGGTACATCGCAAGTACCCCCTAGGGGTATTCGGCATATCCTGGGGCAACAAAAAAGCTCCGGAGTGCGTTATTGGGGGATACGCACTCCGGAGCAGCTCTTGGGCAAAACCGGCGTCCAAACTCCTTGGAACCGGCCTGCTTGATTCAGCTTACTGGGTGGTAGTCACCTCCGCCAGCACATCGAATAACTACTTTCGCTTTACTTTCTTCGCTCTTAATTCGGCTCGAACAGCATGATGCCGAAGGGTCAAGTCCGGTCCTCATGGGCCGGCATCCGGTAGGGAACTACGAGTACCGGGCGGCTCTGGTGGTGCACCAGCCACGCCCCAACCGACCCATTGAGTGCTTCGGTAAGCCGGTGGGTGAACCCCCGCTCCGAGGTGCCCACCACAATCATCGGTGCATCACTCTCTGCTGCAAGCCTGGCCAGGGCGCGGGCAGGATCACCCGCAAGGGTGCGGAATGTCCACTCTGTGCGCCCGGCTTCGGCTGGCACATGGGCCATCGCTGCTTCTATGGCACCCCGCAGCTCGGACGATACAGCCCTGATTTCGTCGTCGTCCGTGTCCGGGTGGAGGGAGAGCCGGTGGGCGGAGCGTGCAGGATCCCATTCCACCAGGTAGCTGGCCTCGTCAACGTAAGCGCAGAGCAACGGCCTTTTGAGGCGGGCGGCGAGGATCGCGGCGGTCTGCAGCACCTCAGGATGCTGCTTGGGCGCGATGCCTACCAGCAGGGGGGATGAACCGCTGAACCGATCTGATGTCATAGCTCATTCTCGGCCTCCCGGACAGCCTTTGAACAGGGCAATTAGTGTGGCCCGTCACGAAGCAGGTGAAGCCGTGACCACCACATTCTTGCCCCAGGGGTCCTCCGTGAAGCAGCTGATCAGAACCAGCCGGTTTGGCACGATGCTCCAAATGGGGCTGTCCTTAAGGCTGGACTTCACGTAGGTGGTCACGTTGTCCACCGTGTAGGGGATGGTGCCGGTTGCGGTGTCCACCTCAAACCTGTCGCCCACAGCCGCCGCTGAGCTCAAGTGGTTGAACGGTGCGTCGGCCCCTTCCCAGCTGTGTCCGATCACGTATGTGGTGTTTGTTGATCCCTGCCCCGGGCTCCCAAAGGGTGTCAGCCAGTAGCCGTCCTTGGTGGCCGGCGGCTCCACCGTTTGGCTGGCTTGGGCTGCAGCATCCACATCAAGCGGATGGACCGGAATGTCCAGCCCGGCGGAGGCATAGCGGATACGCAGTGGTTCAGCCGCTGCCGGTAGGGCCGGGGAAGGCGGCTGGAGAGGCAAGGGTGGCTGGAGGGCCGAATTGGCCAGGGCCTGCGCCTGCCCTTCAGCCGCCCCCGAGCCGTCTGCCCCGGTTCCGTCCGCCGCCTTGGTCCCCCCTGCCGCCGCCGTTTCCGTGGCCTTAGGGGCGGCGTCCCGGGAAACGATCCCGGCCGCCGGAGATCCCAGCACTGCACTGTTTCCGCCGGCAGCCACCTGCATGTGGTGGAAAAGCGGTGCGCCGAAGGTCAGGGACAGAAAGGCCAGAACCCCGAACAGGAGGATGGCCAGGTCTCCCCGGTTCCAGCTCCGCCGCCTGCGCTCCTTCCGGACCACGTGCCGCCTGCGCTCCTTCCGGACCACGTGCCGGCTGCGTTCCTTGAACATGCTGCTCCTCAACACTTGCAGGTAGAAAGGAAGGCGCCCCGCCGGGCACTGGCGGGACGCCTTCCTGTCAGGAAGCCGCGGTTTGCGGCGCAACCGGTGTCAGCCGGTTTGTTTCAATCGGCCAGGAGCTGCGTACGGCGGCTGCGGCGGAAAGCCACTGCCGCACCTGCTGCCAACAATGCGACCACGCCTGCCAGCCAGGACGGGCTGTTGGAGCCGCCCACCGCCGTCTGGGCGTTGTAGCCCTGGTTGGTCCCCAAGTTGGCCGTTGCTCCTGCGCCGGCAACTGCAGCGGCTTGCTGCCGGGGCTGGCTTACGGGCGGCTGGACAACCGCCGGGGTTTGAGGAACGACGACGGGCGCTGCTGCCGGCGGGACTGCAGCCGGCGGAACCACCGCGGCCTGCTGGACAGGGGTAACCACAGGAGTTTCCACGACGGGTGTGACTACCGCCGGAGGTTCGACGACGGGCGGTTCCACGACCGGCGGGTTCACCACGGGTGGGTCCACGACGGGTGGGTTCACGACGGGCGGCTCAACCACCGGTGGCTCCTCACCAGCCGGAAGTTCAGCACACTGCGCGATGTAAAGCAGCTTTCCGGCGTTCGTCCAATTCTTGCCTTCCGGTGCCTTCGGAGTCGGCGGGATGATGTCGGTGGCATGCTGATCATGGCCCCCGACGCCGTTGACGCTGAACTCCAGCGGTGTCCAGGTTGACCCGTCCGTATGGCAAACGACAACCCGCTCGGAGGCTGCGATGGCCGGCGCGGTGACGCTGATCATCCCCAGCCCCAGCCCCACAACCCCCAGAGTGGCAAAAGTACGTTTCATTGTTTTCTCCCCAGTGTGTATTGAACGGACCATGATGAGGAGGAGTAGCGATTGCGCCGAATGCCCCAGCAGCACGGTCAGCTTGCGTGAGATTTCAGGCTAGGCGGGCGGCAGGAACCAGTCGCGAGTAGGCGGTACTCGTCTTTCCGGGACAGCCGAAGTGCCGGTTACTTGTGGGTACCCGAAAATTCCGCAGCCCTACTTGCCCGCGCTCCCAATCCCTTGTAGCCCGCCGGACCCACGCCTAACGTTGAATTGGACGAAAGGGCGTGGACAGATGCAAATATTCATGTGGTGGCTGGACCTGGACCTCGCGAGCAAGGAGTGGCTGCGGGAGAACCTTCGTGCTGGGGAACTTCCGCTTCCGGTCCTCCAGGGGATCGCTGAGGCCGGTGGTCCCCATCCGGAGAACCCCGCGGCGGTGCTGACGGCGGCGGACTGGGACTTCATCGAGACGCAGTCGGAGTTCGTGGACTGACACCCCCAGCTGCGGTGTTCCACAGGACGACGTCCAAACCGTTGCCACCCTCCCGCCGCACTGGTTGCATGGGCGCATGGCAACCGAAGCGAGCTCCAACGGGGGAGTCCCTTTCCGCGACGACCTCAAGGGCGGGGAAAAGCGTCAGCAGAAATCATCCGGGGCAGGACGGTCTTCAATCCGCATAGGCTACCTCGTCCCGGAATTCCCCGGCCAAACACACATCATGTTTTGGCGGGAACTGCATGAGCTGAAACGTCTCGGTGCCCACGTCGACCAAGTGAGCACACGCGCCCCCGTAGTGCAGGTGCAATCCCACGAATGGAGCGCTGAAGCAAGGGCATCCACCACCTACCTCTTCCCGCTCCGTACATCAGCGCTGCTTGGTGCCCTGGGCAGGATGCTCGCCGCAGGCCCCGTGGCCTGGTCAAGCGCGGCGGTGCAGGTGTTCCGAAGTGAACGCACCCTGGGGACGCGCGGCCCACTTCTGGCTGCAGTCCTCCTCGGCGCCCGGCTGGCGCAGTTGTCCCGGCTGCGGCGCTGGGATCACATGCATGTTCATTCATGTGCGTCAGCTGCAGACGTGGCACGGTTCGCCCGGATCTTTGGCTCATGCCCGTTCAGCCTTACGTTGCATGGAGGGCTGTCTGATTACGGGCCAGACCAACAGGACAAATGGAGCGCTGCCAAGGCTGGAATCGTGATTACGGAGCAATTCCGCCGCGAGTTGCAAGCAGCTGTCTCAACGCTTCCCGCACGTCTTCCGCTCTGCGGAATGGGTGTTGGACTCTACCGGCTACGACGGCAAACGCCTTACGTCGCCTGGCGCGGTGAAGGCCAGATCAACCTGTTCTCCTGCGGAAGACTGAACCCGGCAAAAGGACATGCTGACCTCATCAAGGCGATAAAACTGCTGCGGGAGGACGGCCTTCCCGTCCACTGTGCCATCGCTGGCGAGGACGAGGCGGGCGGTAATGGATACAGGCGGGAACTGGAGAGGCTGATCCGCGAACTGGGCCTTGAGGGCACTGTGCAGCTCCTGGGTGCGTTACCGGAGACGGAAGTTATCCACCGGCTTCACAGGGCGCATGCATTCGTTCTGGCCAGCCTGGGCGAGCCCTTTGGCGTAGCGGTAATGGAGGCGATGGCTGCAGGCCTCCCAACGGTGGTCACAGATGCGGGAGGCAACCCGCAGCTGGTTCAAGACGGTACCGATGGCGTACTCTTCCCCGTCGCCGATCCCCCCTCCCTGGCTGCCGCCGTTTCCAGGGTTTTGCGCGATCCCGAGCTTGCCGAATCTCTCGCAGCCGCTGCTGCCGCTACCGCGGAGGCACGTGACCTCGCTCCCAACAGTGCTGAGGTGCTCTTGGAGCTGGCTGGGCCCATGACTGCCCGGTGAAAACCAGCACCACCATTTGGCGCTGTACCCCTAAAAACGTTGCGGCCTGCCCGGGGCGGTGGTTGCATGGTGGGCATGGCAACCCAAGGAAGTTTTGTCTTAGCGGTCGGAACCAAAAAAGGCCTGTGGCTGGCAACCAGCCCGGACAGGCGCGAATGGTCTTTCACCGGCCCGCATTTTCTGATGAGTGAGATTCCCAGCATTGGGATCGACACCCGGGAAGGCCGCACCCGGATCATGGTGGGTGTCCGGAACGAGCATTGGGGGCCAACGGTGGCCCACTCGGACGATCTCGGCGCCACGTGGTCCGAGCCCGAACAGGGTGCCATCACGTTTCCCGAAGACACGGGCGCCGCACTGGAACGCATCTGGCAGATTTATCCGGACGCGGAGTCCCGCCCCGGAGTGGTCTGGGCAGGTGCGGAACCTATCTCCGTGTGGAAGTCCACGGACGGCGGCGAACACTTCGAGCTGAACCGGGGCCTCTGGGACCACCCGCACCGCAGCGATTGGGGCGCCGGCTACGGCGGCGCGGCCGCCCATTCCATCGTGGTGCATCCCGCAGGTGAAACCGTCCACGTTGCCATGAGCACCGGCGGTGTCTACCGCTCGCTCGACGGCGGCACTTCCTGGGAGGCGCGCAACAAGGGGATCTGGGCCTACTTCATGCCCGATCCCAACCCCGAGTTTGGACAATGCGTGCACAAGATCGCGGCGGATGCCGCCGTCGACGGCCGCCTTTATGCCCAGAACCACCACGGTGTGTACCGCACGGATGACAACGCGGAGAGCTGGACCTCCATTGCCGAGGGCCTGCCGGCAGACTTCGGCTTCGTGATGCTGACCCACCCGCGGCGGGAAGGAACGGCCTGGGTGGTGCCGCTGAAGGCAGACGGCGAGCGTATCCCGCCCAACGGAGAACTGGCGGTCCACCGCACGGATGACGCCGGCGGCAGCTGGAGGAGGCTGGACAACGGGCTTCCCCGTGGCGAGTACAACAGCGTCCTGCGCGACGCCGCATCGGTGGATACGGCGGAGCCGGCAGGGGTCTACTTTGGAACACGCGGGGGTACGGTCTACGCCAGCGCCGACGAAGGGGAGACGTTTGCGGAAGTGGCGTCGCACTTGCCCGACGTCCTGTGCGTGCGGGCGGCAGTGGTGGCCGGTGCCTGACATTTCGGTGGTGCTTCCCAGCATCCTGCAGCCGCTGGCCGGCGGGCAGTCCGTCCTGACTGCGCCCGCCGACGGGCCCCTGACCGTGGCAAAACTGCTGGATTCCGTCACCGCCGACTTCGCCGTGCTGGGCAGGCGGCTCCGGGACGAGACGGGAGCCTTGCGGCGGTTCGTGAATGTCTACGTGGATGGTGACGAGGTGCGTCGGCTGCAGGGCCTGGACACTGAAGTGGCACCAGGCCAGGAGGTTCTGGTTATCCAGTCAGTGGCCGGCGGCTGACGCCACGGCCGGGGGCTCAAGCTTCGCAAGCTGCGGGCAGTCCTTACTGACTACACCCGCTGCCGCGGCCTGGTTTCTCCGGCGCTGCCGCGAGTCCGGCTCAGGCGACCCGCCATACGCTGCATTCGTCCGTATTGATTGCTTTGCGCAGGCCGGTAATCCTGTCCTGGATCCACACCACACCGATTCCCGGCGCTGTTTCCTGGACCCTGCCCCGGCGGATCACTACGTCATCGTAGGAAGGGCCAACCGAGAGGCGGGCTTCAATTTCATCGCCGCGGCGGAGCTGGTCCAATGTGCGGACCCGGGTTACATGGGCTGCTGCTTTCTTCAACATGGCGGGACCTCCTGGCTGGAGCTGGTGCCGGCTCTTGCCTGCACTACCAGTGTGGAGGGGCAATGTTGCGCCCTGGTTTCCTGATGGTTAGGCGCGGGTTAGTTCTTTGGGCCGGAGCTGTTTCCTGCCAACGGCGCTACGCCGCCTCGCGGTTCCGGTAGGCGGCGAGGAACGTTGAGATCCGGCGTACGGCTTCCTCGATGTCCAGGACGGACGGGAGGATCACAAACCGGAAGTGGTCCGGGGTGGGCCAGTTGAACGCCGAACCGTGGGATACCAGGATCTTCTGGTCCCTCAGCAGGTCCAGCACAAACTGCTCGTCGCTGGCGATCGGATAAAGCTCAGGGTCCAGCCGGGGAAACAGGTACATGGCCCCCTCTGCCGGGACGCAGGTGATGCCCGGGATGACGGTCAGCAGCTTGTGCGCGAGGTCCCGCTGTTCCCGGAGCCGGCCGCCCGGGCGCACCAGCGCCTCGATGCTCTGGTAGCCGCCCAGGCAGGTCTGGATAGCATGCTGGGCAGGAACGTTGGGGCACAACCTCAGGGATGCCAGCAGTTCCAGGCCCTCGCGGTACGCGGCGGTGGCGGCCAGGGGCCCGGTGACGGCAACCCACCCGGCGCGGTAGCCGGGCATCCGGTAGGCCTTGGACAGGCCGCTGAAGGTCAGGCAGCAAATGTCCTCGGCAACGGCCGCAGTGTGGATGTGCACGGCATCCCCGTAGAGCACCTTCTCGTAGATTTCGTCGGAAAAGAGGACCAGGTTGTGCTTCCGGGCCAGGGCGGCGAACTGCTCCAGGATGCGGCGGGGGTAGACGGCCCCGGTGGGGTTGTTCGGATTGATGATCACGATGCCCTTGGTCCGGCTGGTGATCTTTGCCTCGACATCGGCCATGTCCGGCCACCAGTTCTCTGCCTCGTCACACAGGTAATGGACAGGCGTTCCGCCGGTCAAGGTCACTGCTGCCGTCCACAGCGGGTAATCCGGTGCCGGGACCAGGATTTCGTCGCCGTTCTCCATAAAGGCCTGCAGGCACATGGAAATCAACTCGCTGACCCCATTGCCGATGAAGACGTCCTCCACGCCGATCTGCATCAGGCCGCGGGTCTGGTAATACTGCGAGATGGCCGTCCGTGCGGAGAAGATCCCCTTGGAGTCGCTGTAGCCCTGCGCGCCCCGCAGGTGGTGGATCATGTCCACCACCACCGATTCCGGCGTCTCCAGGCCGAACGGCGCAGTATCGCCCAGGTTCATCTTCAGGATCCGGTGGCCCTCCGCCTCCATGTTCTTGGCTGCCTGGAGGATCGGCCCGCGAAGTTCGTACCGGACGTTCTGGAGTTTGCTGGAATGTTGCATGGCGCGCATGGTTGATCTTTTCACAAACGCCCGCCTCCGGTGCCCCCGGTTACGGTGCCAGCCGGTCCCCTTTCCGGTGCACCCGGAGCCAGCGGAAACCGTAACGGCCCAGCTCCACCGTGAAGCCGCCGTCGGGCTCCAACGGCACGCTGCCGCCGTCGAACACGTCCAGCAGGGACGCATCCCTGAAAGCGCCCGCCGGTCCATCCGGGGCACCCGCCGAGGCAGTGACCTTCACCGGGTCCGCCCCCAGGTTGTGCAGGAGCACCAGCAGGCCGCCGTCCGAGCTGCAGGTGTGGGCGAAAACCGCCGGCTCGGGCTGATCGATGAGGGCGAAGCCGCCCCACCCCAGCTCGGCGTTCTCCCGGTACCGCAGGATCAGCGTGGCCATGAAGTTGAACAGCGAGTCCGGGTCCCGCCTGGCGGCTGCCGCGTTGACGTGTTCGGGGCCGTATTCTCCCCGTGCCAGGGGAACGGCCAGGTCCGCCGCCTTGGCCGTGGAAAAGCCCCCGTTTTTCCCGTCACTCCACTGCATGGGAGTGCGCACGGCGGCCCTGCTTTTGAGCCGGAGGTCCTCACCCATGCCGATCTCTTCCCCGTAGAACAGCACGGGGGTGCCGGGCAGGGAGAACATGAGTGAGTACACCATCCGCAGGCGTTCCTGGTCGCCGTCCAGCATCGGTGGAAGCCGGCGGCGCAGGCCGCGCCCATAGATCTGCATGTTCTTCGCGGGCCCGAAGGCGGCAAAAACCTCCCCGCGCTCGGCGTCCGTGAGTTTGTCCAGGGTGAGTTCGTCATGGTTGCGCACAAACATGGCCCACTGGTTGTCCGGGTGCAGCTGTGGACGGCTCTTGAGGGTCTCGGCCAGGGGCCGCGCATCCTGCCGGGCGAGCGAGAGGTAGAGGTGCTGCATGGACAGGAAGTCGAACTGCATGTTCAGTTCATTGCCCTCGGGGCCGCCGAAGTACTCCAGCTGTTCCTTGTACGGCAGGTTCACCTCGCCGAGCAGCACCGCGCTGCCGTTGCGGCGGTTAAGGAAGCTGCGCAATGCCGTGAGGTAGTCGTGCGGATCCCTGTTGGCAGCCTCGTCCTTGGGCTGGCCGCGGGTTTCGAGGAAGAAGGGCACGGCGTCCAGCCGGAAACCGTCCAGTCCCAGTTCCAGCCACAGGCCCATGGCCTTGGCAATCTCGTTGCGTACGGCGGGGTTGGTGACGTTCAGGTCCGGCTGGTGCTTGGCGAACATGTGCAGGTACCACTCGCCGGTGGCGTCATCCTTGTTCCACAGGGAGGTCTCCTCGCCGGGGAACACCACTTCAGCGGAGGTGTCCGGGGGTGTGTCGCTGCGCCACACGTAGTAGTCCCGGTACTTGTTGTCCTTGGACTTCCGGGCTTCGACGAACCAGGGGTGCTGGTCCGAGGTGTGATTCACCACGAAGTCGGCGATGACCCGCATGCCCCGGTCCCGGGCGGCGCGGATGAACTCCACCAGGTCACCCATGGTGCCCAGCCGGGGGTCAACGGTGAAGAAATCGGTGACGTCGTATCCATCGTCCCGGTCCGGCGACGGGTAGAACGGCATCAGCCAGATGCAGGTCACGCCCAGGGCTGCCAGGTAGTCCACGCGCTGGGTCAGGCCCGCGAAGTCGCCGCAGCCATCGCCGTCGTCGTCGAAAAATGTCTCCACGTCCAGGCAGTAGATCACTGCGTTCTTCCACCAGAGGTCCGATGTTTCGGCGAGCCTCATGCTGTTACGTCCGACGCCGGTTCGGCACCGGCCGCCGCGAACTGCGGGACCGCCGGGGTGCTGCTGCCGGGCGCGCGCAGCCGCGGCAG
This sequence comes from Pseudarthrobacter sp. B4EP4b, assembly GCF_006680095.1. Lineage (NCBI taxonomy): Bacteria > Bacillati > Actinomycetota > Actinomycetes > Micrococcales > Micrococcaceae > Pseudarthrobacter > Pseudarthrobacter sp. B4EP4b. The sequence goes on from NZ_VHIJ01000006.1 coordinate 51,632, forward strand.
CACCTCCGCGGCAAACGTGTCGATGAACGGTGCCTGCTCCTGGCCCACGAAGTGCAGGTAAAGCTCGTCGAAGCCCAGGTCGGCATAGCCGCCGAGCCACTCCACGTGCCGGTCCAGGCTTGCCGAGACGTTGACCGTTGTGCGGACCTGCTCCGCTGTCACGTGTTCGCCCACCGCGTCGAAATGCCCGGCTGTGGGCAGGTCCCAGGGTATGGGCGGAGGGTAGGTGTTGGTGCGCCACTGGTCCAGGGCAACTGCCACCGCCTCGTCCTCGCTCCCGGCCCAGGACAAATGGACCTGCAGGACAGCTTTGCCCGTCCCGCCGTTGTCCCGGTAGGCGGCGAGCATCTCCTTGAGGGTGGCGGCTGGCTGGTTCACGGTGACCAGGCCGTCCGCCCAGGCCGCCGCACGCCGGGCCGTGTCCACACTGACGGCGGGCGCGATCAGCGGCGGCGGGGTCTCCGGGACGTCCCAGATCCGTGCCTGCTCCACTGTCACCAGGCCGCGGTGGGTGACCTCCTCGCCGCGGTGCAGCCGCCGGATCACCTCCACGCACTCCTCCAGCCGGCGCTGGCGCACGTCCTTGGCCGGCCAGCCGTCACCGGTGATGTGCTCGTTCATGTTCTCGCCGCTGCCCGGGGCGAACCAGAAGCGGCCCGGGAACATGCTGGCCAGGGTGGCGGACGCGTGGGCGATGATGGCCGGGTGGTACCGCTGGCCGGGCGCCGTCACCACGCCGAAGCGAAGACCGGTGGTGGCCAGCGCGGCTCCCAGCCAGGACCAGGCGAAGCCGGAGTGTCCCTGCCGCGCACTCCACGGCTCGAAGTGGTCCGAGCACATGGCCGCATCAAAGCCAGCGTGTTCTGCGTGCTGGACGTCCTTGAGCAGCTGGCCTGGGCTGATCTGTTCGTGGGAGGCGTGGAAGCCGACAGTAACCATCGTTAATCTCTACCTGTCCGGCGTGGGCTGTGTCGAGGGTTTCCCTCCGGTGGCAAGCCCCGCGGCGGGGCTGTTGATGGCAGGCCGGCACTTGTCAGATAAGTTTATAACTTGTAACACTGCGCTCGTCGTGAGCCTGCGCAGGCGGCGGAACGGGAAGGAAGTACCACTTGTGGGCGGTGTGCTGATCGGGCTGGCGGTGATCGGCGTCGTCATTGCGGTGGGCTACATTGCCGCGCGGTGCGGGCTGGGCGGGGAGCCCACTGTCTCGGCGCTGACGCGGACCGCCTTCTTCATCACCAACCCGGTGCTGCTATTTACGGTGGTGCTCGAATCCGATATCTCGGTGGTGTTCTCCGCCTACGTTCCGCTGGCCCTGATCACGGCAGCAGCCACGGCCCTGCTGTACGTCGTGGCCAGCCGCCTGTGGTTCCGCCGGCCGCTTGCCGAGACGGCCATCGGGGCCATGGCCAGTTCCTACGTCAACGCCAACAACATCGGCATCCCCATCACGTTGTACGCCCTGGGCGATGCAACCCCGGTGGCCCCCGTCCTGCTGGTCCAGCTGCTCCTGTTCGCCCCGCTGGTCCTCACCCTGCTGGACCTCTCCGAAGCACGGCGGTTCTCGCCGCGACTGCTGCTCACGCAGCCCTTCCGCAACCCCATGATCATTGCATCCCTGCTGGGCGTGGTCCTGGCCGCGCTGAACGTGAAACTTCCTGATCCGGTGATGGCGCCGCTGGCACTGCTGGGCGGCGCGGCCGTCCCGGTGGTCCTGCTGGCCTTCGGCATGTCCCTGCACGGGAGCCGGATGCTGCAAAGCGGTGGGCACACGGCGGAAATCCTTACCGCCACCGCGCTCAAGTCGGCGGTGATGCCGCTGGTGGCGTTCGTCGTCGGACGTTTCCTGTTCAACCTGGAGCACCACATGCTCCTGGGCGTGGTGCTGATGGCGGCGCTGCCCTCCGCCCAGAACGTGTTCCTGTTCGCCGGCAAGTACGGGCGCGGCGTTGCGGTGGCCAGGGAAACCATCCTTCTCTCGACGGCGGCGGCCGCCCCGGCCCTGATCCTCATCGTTTGGCTGCTGGCAGCGTAGCTCTGGTCTTCTACCAGCGGCAGTCTTCCGCCGGGGGAGGTTGCCGGGCAAGAATGGGCAGCATGGAACTTCCCGTGATGCCACCCGTCCCGCCCATGCTCGCCAAGGCCGTCAGCGGCATCCCTGAAGGAGACCTCAGCTACGAGCCCAAATGGGACGGGTTCCGGTCCATCATCTTCCGCGACGGCGACGAGCTGGAGATCGGCAGCCGCAACGAAAAGCCCATGACCCGCTACTTCCCCGAGCTCGTGAAGGCGCTGAAGGAGAATCTGCCGCCGCGGTGCGTGGTGGACGGTGAGATCATCCTGATCGGAACCTCGGGCGACCGGCTGGATTTCGACGCCCTCCAGCAGCGGATCCATCCCGCCGCCAGCCGGGTGAAGCTGCTGGCGGCGCAGACTCCGGCCTCGTTCGTGGCGTTTGACCTGCTGGCCCTGGGCGAGGATGACTACACCGGCCGGCCCTTCACGGAACGGCGGGCGGCACTCGAGAAGGCGCTCGCGGCCAGCAAGGCTCCCGTCCACCTCACTGCGGCCACCACGGACAAGGACACCGCCACCCAATGGTTCGAGCAGTTTGAAGGCGCGGGGCTGGACGGGGTGGTGGCCAAACGCCTGGACGGACGGTACGAGCCGGACAAGCGGGTGATGTTCAAAACCAAGCACGAGCGCACCGCCGACTGCGTGGTGGCCGGCTACCGCCTGCACAAGAGCGGGCCGGACGCCATCGGCTCGCTGCTGCTCGGCTTGTACAAGGACGACGGCGGCCTGGCCAGCGTGGGCGTGATCGGCGCGTTCCCCATGAAGCGCCGCCAGGAACTGTTCGAACAGCTTCAGCCGCTGGTCACCGACTTTGACAACCACCCCTGGGCCTGGGCAAAGCAGGAGGAAGGCGAACGGACTCCGCGCAACGCCGAAGGCAGCCGCTGGAGCGCCGGCAAGGACCTCTCCTTTGTGCCGCTGCGCCCGGAGCTGGTGGTGGAGGTCCGCTACGACCACATGGAAGGCGACAGGTTCCGGCACACCGCGCAGTTCAACCGCTGGCGGCCGGACCGGGAGCCGGAATCGTGCACCTATGGGCAGCTGGAGGAACCGGTCAGCTTTGACCTTGCCTCGGTGCTGGAGACCGGACGGCCGTAGCGTCCAGAACACTCCACAGCCCGTCCGCACGGCAGGGGATTGAGGCTTCCACCAGCGCCTGGCTGTGCGGGTGCCGCGGCGCCGCGAAGAAGTCTTTCGTTTCAGCCACTTCCACCACCTCGCCCTCAAGCAGGACAGCCACCCGGTCGCACATGTACCGGACCACATCCATGTCATGCGAGATCACGATGAGGGAGAGATTGTGTTCGCGCTGCAGCCGCAGGAGCAGTTTCAGGATAGTGCGCTGGGTCAGTGCGTCCAGGGCTGAGGTGGCCTCGTCGCAGATCAGGACCTGGGGTTCCAGCAGCAGGGCACGGGCAATGGTGGCCCGCTGCAGCTGCCCGCCGGAGCACTGGCCCGGCCGCTTGTCCAGGAGCGCCGCGTCCAGTTCCACCTCGGCCATCGCGGCGGCGATCCGCTCATCGCGCTCTTCCGGCGACAGGTCGCGGCGGGGGCGCAGCGGTGCCTGCAGGCTGGTGCGCAGCGTCATCCGCGGATCAAAGGCGCCGTGCGGTTCCTGGAATACCAGCTGCACCGCGGTGGCCTGCCGCGCGCCGGTTGCGTCCAGGTGCCGGGTAATGGATCCAGTGCTGGCAGTTTCCAGGCCGACGATGGCCTTGGCCAGGGTGCTTTTGCCTGAGCCCGACTGGCCCAGCACGCCCAGGATTTCTCCGCGCCGCAGGGTCAGCGAGACGTCCTGCAGCGCGGTATGCCCCGCTTTCCGCCGCGGCCCGAAATGCTTGCCCACCCTGTCCAGCACCAGGACGTCCCGTTCGGTAGACGGCGGACGACGGCGGGACTCGGGCGCCAGCCGTGCGGCGGCCAGCAGCTCGCGGGCGTAGGAGGTTTGCGGCCGCGTGAGCAGGTCACCGGCAGGACCGGCCTCCACAATGCTGCCGGCGTTCATCACCAGCACCCGGTCCGCATAGGCGGCCACGGACGCGATGTTGTGCGTGATGTACAGGATGCCCAGGCCGCGTTCCCGGCGTTCCCTGTCCAGCAGCTGCAGGATCTGGCGTTCGAGCACCTTGTCCAGCGCCGACGTCGGCTCATCCGCCAGCAGCATCCCAGGCTGGCCTGCCAGCGCCAGGGCCGTCATGGCGCGCTGCGCCATGCCTCCGGAGAGCTGGTGCGGATAGGCCCGGGCGCCCTTGGCCGGATCTGCGAAGCCCACTTCATCGAGCAGTTCCACGGCCTTGCTCAGTGCCTTGGCACCCCGCAGGCCGGCATGCAGGCGGAGGGGTTCCTTGAGGTGCTGCCCTATGGTCCGGTTCGGGTTGAACATCCGTTTGGGCTGCTGGAACAGCATCCCCAGCCTGCCGCCGCGCACGGAGTTGAGTTCCTGTTCTGACGCGCGGGTCAGGTCGAGGCCGCCGAGCCGGATGGAACCGCCGGTGATGCCCAGGCCCGCCGGCAGAAGCCGCAGGCAGGACATCGCCGTCAGTGTCTTGCCCGAACCGGAACTGCCTACCAGCGCAACGAACTCGCCGGGCTGCACGGACAGGGAGACATCGGAGAGCAGGGGCCTGCGGGAAGTCCCGCCGTCGGGCCCTTGATGGCCCACCTCCAGCCCCTCCAGGACCAGCCCCGGGTTCAGCGGGCTCATTTTTCCGCCGCCAGGGGCAGCAGCAAAGGTGCCTCGGCCATGTGCGCCGCGCGCTGGCCGATCAGGGTGACGCAGAGCGCCACGACAAAAATCACCAGGCCCGGCGCGAGGATCCCCATCGGTGCCCGGTCCGCGAAGGGCTGCGCGGCCGCCAGCATGGAACCCCAGTCGGACTGCGGCGGCTGGACGCCCAGGCCAAGGTAGGAGAGCGCACCCACACTGATGAGCAGGTGACCGAAGCGCAGGGTGGCCTGGCCCAGGATGGGCGCAGCGAGATGGGGCAGTACGTGCCGGAGGATGATGAACGACGGCGGGCAGCCCACCACGCGGGCGGCCTCCACAAAGCCGCGGGCTGAGACGTCGTACGCGAGGGTCCGGGCCAGGCGGGCGAAGGGTGTCCAGCCTGTCACTGTCAGTGCGAGCAGCAGCGGCCCGAAGCCCGTGCCCAGCGCCGCCACGATGAACAGGGCTACCACCATTTCCGGCAGGGCCAGCAGGACGTCGTTGCTGCGGGTCAGGAATTCATCCACCCAGCCCCTCCGGCGCGCGCTCAGGATCCCGATGGCCACGCCGAGCAGGCAGGTCAGCACCGTGGCCAGCGCCGCCACGGACATGGAGAACTGGCCGCCTTCGAGGATCCTGCTGAGGGTGTCCCGGCCCAGGTTGTCCGTTCCCAGCCAGTGCTTTGCCGATGGCCCGGCCAGGCGCTCGGCCAGGTTCTGCTGGGCTGGGGGATAGGGCGAGATCCAGGGCGCCAGCAACACAGCCAGCACAATAATGGCAAGGACGGCGGCGGCCACGGCGGAAACGGTGAACCGGCTACGCAAGGGTTCCTCCCACCGTGCGGCTGAGGAAACGGTGGACGAAGTCCGCCAGAGTGGTCACCCCGACGGCGAGGGCCACCACAACCACTACGCCGCCCTGGGCCAGCGGGATATCGCTGTTCACCACGGCGTCGAAGAGCAGCCTGCCCATCCCCGGCACGGCGAAAATAACCTCCACAATGACCGATCCGCCCAAGAGGCCGGCGAACCACACCGCGAACAGGGTGGATAACGGCACCAGGCCGTTCGGCACCACGTGGCGGAGGATCGCCTGGCCTTGGCTCAGGCCGCGGGCCCGGGCGGCCGGCACGTGCTCTGCCGCTGCCGCATCGACGATCCCGGCGCGGACCGCCGAGGTGAAGAAGCTGATGGGCCGCAGGGCAAGGGTCAGGGCTGGCAGCACCGCGGAGGAGAGGTCGTTCCAGCCGGCTGTGGGCAGGACTGAAAGTTTCAGCGCGAACACCAGGACCAGCACGGGTGCCACCCAGTATTCCGGCATGGCGATCAGGGCCTGGGTCACCGCTGTGATGGCCTTGTCCGCGCCGCTCCCGGGACGCAGTCCGGAAATGATTCCCAGCGGGAGTGACACGGCGGCGGCCAGGACCAGTGCCATGGCCACCAGGCTGAATGTGACGGACAGCGCCGGCAGCACCTGCTCCACCACTGGTGTGCGGCTGGCGAAGGACAGGCCCATGTCGCCGCTGAAGAAATCCCCGAGCCACCGGAGGTACTGGACGGCCAGGGGATCGTTCAGGCCCAGGCTCTCGCTGAGGCCCTGAACGGAAGCGTCATCAATGGCATCGCCCGCCACGCGTGAGCGGATAATCTTGCGCACCGGATCCCCGGGCGTGAAGTAGGGGATCAGGAAGACCGCAAAGGAGGACACCACAACAGCGGCCACCAGGGTGGCCGTCCGTTTGGTGATGAACTGGAGCATTCGCGGTGGGCTTCGGGAACTAGGACGCGGCCTTGGCGGTCTTCGCCGTCAAGACATAGCGGGACAGCGGGTCCTGGACGTAGCCAAGGACGTTGGTGCGGATCGCGTCCGTGGCCTGCTCGTTCACCAGCCAGGCGTTGACGGCCTTGTCCTGCAGGATCTGGCCGGCCTTGGCGTAAAGCTTGTAGCGCTCGGCGGTGTCCACGGTCTTGGCGGCGTCAGCAATGATCCGGTCGTACTCGGCGTCGCAGAAGTGGCTCAGGTTGTAGGTGCCTTTGCAGGTGTAGTCAGCGGTGAGGAAGCCGATGGGGTCGGCGATGTCGATCAGCCGGTTCCGCTGGCTGAGCAGCATGTCGTAGTTTCCAGCCAGGACATCCGGCTCCGCCGAGGCGTATTCCTTGGAGGTGATGGTCACCGGGATGCCGATGTTCTTCAGGTTCTCCTGCACAACGGCGGCGACGTCCGCAAATTCGGCGCGCTCCACGATGGCAACGATCTCGAGGGGCCGGTCCGCCGTGTAGCCGGCACTGGCGAGCAGCTTGCGGGCTTCCTCGATGTCCTGTTGCTGCTTGTCCTGGTTCCCGCCGGCCCAGGGCTCGGACGGCGCGAACGGTCCGGTGGCAGGCAGGGCCGCACCCTCGTAGACGCTCGCGGCCAGGGCGTCGAGGTCCAGCGCCTCCCGGATCGCTTTGCGGACCTCCACTTTGTCCAGCGGGGCGCGGCCGTTGTTCATGTACATGGTGGCGGTGCGGGGGGAATCGGCACCCAGGAGGGTGACGCCGTCGTCCGCTTTCAGCCCCGCGAGGCTTGCGACGGGGATGGACAGCGAGATGTCCGACTCGCCCGTCTGCACCTGGGCGGCGCGCGTGGGGCCGTTGGTGATGAACCGGACTTCGGCGCCGGCAAGCTGCACATCGCCGCCCCAGTAGTCCTCGTTGCGGTCCAGGGTGAGGGACTGCTTTGCCTTCTCCGAGACGGGGGCGAAGGGCCCGGTGCAGTGCCCGAACGGGTCCAGGCCTTCGGGCTTGTAGGCGGCCGGTGCCATGATGCCGGTGTTGACGCTGGCCAGCCGGTAGGGCACCAGCGGGTTCTCGGCGGGAGTGCTGACCCGAACAGTCTGGCCGTCCACTGCGGTGACACTGCTGATCATGGTGCGGTTGAAGGCGCGCGCCGGAACCTTCGCGTCGAGGACGTGGTTGAGCGCCGACACCACGGACTCGGCGGTGAGGTCGGTGCCGTCCTGGAACTTAACGCCCTGTCGGACGCTGAAATCCCAGTCCAGGGGTGAGGTCTGCTTCCACTCGGTGGCCAGGGACGGCAGGACCTTGCCTTCGGCCTGGTTGAAGGTGGTGAGCGTTTCCAGGCAGCCGGAGAGGGACAGGATGTACGCGGCGTCGGACTCAATGGCCCAGTTGGCCACCGGTGCGCGGAAATTGTCCACCACGATCCGCTGGCTGGTGTCCGCACTTGCGCTGGGCTGGGAGGCCTGGGTCTGGGTGCCGCTGAAACCGCAGCCGGTCAGGGTGAGGGCAGCGGCCGCGGCCAGAAGGACGCGGGGACGGAGGGAGGAGCGCACAGGTAACCGCCTAGCAGGGCTGCCGCGGGGAAGGGCAGGAATAAAAAGGGGACGGACTTAGGGTAGCCTTCCCTTCCGCGAAAGCGTGAATTGGTGACTCTGCTGTTCAGCTGGAGGGGCGTTGGTGCCGGAACAGCCCGGTTTATGAAAAGGAAAGCCCGCCATTTGGGGGAATGGCGGGCTGTCCGGTCTAAAAACCGGGCTGGAATGGCGTCCGGTCGAGCAGAAAGGCTACTTCACGCCGAGCTGCTTGGTGGGGATCTTGAAGGACTCCTTGGCGGTCAGTGCGGAGACGGCGGCCACCACGCAGATGACGGCGGTGAAGATGCTGATCTGGACCCAGCCGCCGGGCTTGATGCCGCCCATGGCTGCCACGATTGCCGGTGCGAACCCTGCCATCAGGAAGCCCAGCTGGGTGCCGATGGCCAGGCCGGAGAAGCGGACCTTGGTGCTGAACATCTCGGCGTAGAAGGACGGCCAGACGGCGTTGGAGGCGGCGTAACCGCAGGAGAAGAAGCCGATGGCGGCCAGGAACATCAGCGGCACGCTGCCGGATTCCAGGCTCAGCAGGAACAGAGGCGTCAGGGCTGCGCTGGCAAGGGCGCCATAGATGTAGACGGGCTTGCGGCCGATCTTGTCTGCCAGCATGCCGAACAGGGGCTGGGTGCCCAGGGCCACCACGTTGGCGGCCACCACAAGCCAGAGGGTGGTGGTGCCGTCCACGCCGGCAACGGTCTTGGCGTAGCTGATGGCGAGGGTGCCGAACACTGTGGAGACTGCGGCGATGAAGGCGCAGCAGATCACGCGGAGGACATCGCGCCAGTGGCCCTTGAGCAGATCGGCGACCGGGAGCTTGGAGATCTGGGCGGTCTTCTGGGCTTCCTCGAAGGCCGGCGGCTCATGCAGGGTGCGGCGAATAAAGAACGCAACGATCACCACAACGGCGCTCAACCAGAAGGGGATGCGCCAGCCGATGCCGTACTTGATCTCGTCCGGGAGGGCCAGGACGGGGATGAAGACCAGGGCGGCGAGGATCTGGCCGCCCTGGGTGCCGGTGAGGGTCCAGGACGTAAAGAAGGAGCGGCGGTTGTCCGGGGCGTGTTCCAGTGTCATGGAGGAGGCGCCGGCCTGCTCGCCTGCAGCGGAGAGACCCTGGCAGAGCCGGGCGAGGACCAGCAGGGCCGGAGCCCACCAGCCGACGGTGTTGAAGTCCGGCAGGCAGCCGATTACGAAGGTGGAAGCGCCCATCAGGAGGAGGGTGAACATCAGGACCTTCCGCCGGCCCACCCTGTCGCCGAAGTGGCCCAGGATGACGGCACCCACCGGGCGTGCCACGTAGGCGAAGCCGAAGGTGGCGAAGGACATGATGGCCGCATTCGCGTCAGCATTCGGGAAGAAGACCGTGGGAAAGATCAGGGCGGCGGCGGAACCGAAGATGAAGAAGTCGTAGTATTCGACGGCGCTGCCCAGGAAGCTTGCGAGGGCTGCCTTCTTCGGCGTCCCGGCCGGGGCAACAATGCCTGGCTCAGCGGACGGAAGTATCTGGCTCATGGAGTTCCTTTTGATGTGACGACTTTGTCGCGGATGGATCGGGGGCTTCAGCCGGCGAGGCCTGGGTCAAGGCGTGGCGCTGTACGGCTGCAGTGGCGGGAGAACCCGGACAGTAGCCACATGGTGGGAGCTACTTGTGCGATACAGCAATGATGGCTGTGAGGGCAGTCACTTGTCAACAAAATAATCATCTAGTAGCAATAGCTCTCACAATGTGGCAACATCGAGGTATGAGTGTGAACCAAACCACAGCGCCCGATGATGTTGCCGCTGACGAAAGCCCGGCCAAAGCGGGCCGATCAGCTGACCGCACGGACATGGTGGGCAAGGCCCTCGGCCTGCTGGTCCTCCTGGGCGATGAACCCCGCGGCGCGAGTGCTGCGGAGATCTCCCGCCGGGCCCAGCTGCCTTTCAGCACCACGTACCGCCTCCTCGGCTCCCTGACGCGGGACGGCTTTGTGGACTACGAGCCGGATGGCCGCCGCTACCACTTGGGCCTGCGGATCTTCCAGTTGGGCCAGCGCGTTTCCAATCATCACGGCTTCGCCGGAACCGCCCTGCCTGTCCTGCGGCGGGTGACCGAGCAGACGGGGGAGGCCACTATCCTCAGCGTCCGGGACGGCCACCACCACCTCACCGTGAACAAGGTGGACGGCCCGCAGATGTTCCGGGTGACCAGCGATCCGGGCCATCTGGGCTCGCTCTCCACCACCGCCGTCGGCAAGGCGCTGGTGGCGTTTGCGGAGGACGCCGAGCGGGAAAAGCTGCTGGCAGAGCTTCCGCTGGAGCCCCTCACGGAAAAGTCCATCACGGACCGGGATGCCTTCCGTGCCGAAATTGAGCTGGTCCGCCGCCGCGGATTTGCCGTGATGGACGAGGAGAACGAGGCGGGCATGCGGGCCGTCGCCGTTCCGCTGCTCAACAGCCAGGGGCACGCGTTCGCTTCCCTGGCCACTGCAGTCCCGGTCTTCCGCCTCAGCCTGGAAGGGCTGGAGGCGCACGTGCCACTGCTTCAGGAAGCGGCGGCCGAGCTTGCTGCCCGCCTGCCCCAGCGCTAGCCGCAACTTTGTTTTGTTCGTATGTAGAACAACAGTGCGGAACGTGAACAAATGATGTACCGTAATTTCCATCACCCCGGCAGCGCACCCTCTGCAAGGAAGCTGCCCGGTGCCGTATCAAAGGAGCTGCACGGATGAGCAATCGAACTGAGTCCTACCTGGTGGGACTGGTCGGCGATGGCGTGATGCCGTCACTCACTCCGCCCATGCACGAACGCGAAGGGGACGTGCAGGGCCTGCGATACCTGTACCGGCCCATCGACCTGCTGGAGCTTGGCCTTCCCGGCGAATCCGTGGGCCAGCTGCTCCAGAGCGCCCGCAGCCTTGGCTTCAACGGCCTGAACATCACCCACCCCTGCAAGCAGCTGGTCCTGCAGCACCTGGATGAGGTGTCCCCGGACGCCCTGCGGCTGGGTGCGGTCAACACCGTGGTGATCGAGGACGGCCGGTTCATCGGCCACAACACCGACTTTTCCGGCTTCGCCGGCGCCCTCGCCGCCGGACTTCCGGGCGCGAACCTGGACCACGTAGTCCAGCTGGGTGCCGGCGGTGCCGGCTCGGCTGTCGCCTACGCCCTGCTCACCGCCGGGGTCCGCCACCTGGACCTGGTGGACATGGACGCCGCCCGCGGCGCCGCCCGGGCCGCCGAGCTGGCCGGGTTCTTCCCGGACAGCACCGTGACGGCACGCACGACGACGGAGCTGCCGCAGCTGATGCCCCTGGCCGACGGACTGGTGCACTGCACTCCCGTGGGCATGGCCGCCCATCCCGGGCTCCCCCTGGACCTGGACCTGCTTGAGTCCCGCCACTGGGTGGCGGATATCGTCTACCGCCCCATCGATACCGAGCTGGTCCGGGGCGCCCGGGCCAAGGGCTGCGAGGTTCTTGACGGCGGCCGGATGGCAGTGGGCCAGGCCGCGGACGCCTTCCGCATCTTCACGGGCCTGGAAGCCGACCCGGACCGGATGCGCAGCCACTTCCTGGAGCTTGTGGCGGCCGAAGAGGTGGCCGCCTGATGCGCACCGGAATCGCCACAGTCTGCCTGTCCGGCACGCTCAAGGAAAAGATGCAGGCCTGCGCCATCGCCGGGTTCGACGGCATCGAGATCTTCGAACAGGACCTGGTCATCTCGCCGCTGAGCCCCGAAGACGTGCGCACCATGGCCGCCGACCTCGGCCTGGGCCTGGACCTTTACCAGCCCTTCCGGGATTTCGACGGCGTCACGCCGGACCTGCTGAAGGCCAACCTCCGCCGCGCCGAGGCGAAGTTCAAGCTGATGTCCCGGCTGGGTATGGACACCATCCTGGTCTGCTCAAACGTTGCCACCGCCACCATAGACGACGACGGCCTCCGCGCCGAACAGCTCTCCGAACTCGCGGAGCTGGCCGGGGACCACGGCGTCAAGGTTGCGTACGAGGCCCTCGCCTGGGGCAAGTACGTCAACGACTACGAGCACGCCTACCGCCTGGTGGAGATGGTGGACCACCCCAATTTCGGTACCTGCCTGGACTCCTTCCACATCCTCTCCCGCGACTGGGACACCGCGCCGATCGAGAAGATCAACGCGGACAAGATCTTTTTTGTCCAGGTGGCCGACGCCCCCAAACTTTCCATGGACGTGCTGTCGTGGAGCCGCCACTACCGCGTGTTCCCCGGCGAAGGGCAGTTCGAGCTCGCCAAATTCATGGGCCACGTGGTCCGCGCCGGCTACACCGGCCCGGTTTCGCTGGAAGTCTTCAATGACGTCTTCCGCCAGTCCGACGTCGAACGCACCGCCGTGGACGCGATGCGATCGCTGATCTGGCTTGAGGAGCAGAGCGCCAAATGGCTAGGCACCGAAGGGGCGCCGGGCAACGGCGCCGCCCTCCGCCGTCATTATCCCATGGAACTGGCCACGCTGCCCAAGGTGAACGAACCCGCAGGCTTCAATTTTGCCGAGGTGAAAGCGGACGATACCGCCCGGCTCGAGAAGCTCCTGGGCCAGCTCGGCTTCGCCTTCGAAGGCCGGCACCGCACCAAGGACGTCCAGCTGTGGACCATGGGGCAGGCGCGGGTGATCATCAACGAGCAGGCCGCTCAGCACGCCGAGCCGGCCATCGCCGCGTTGGGGTTCGACGTCGATTCGCCCGTTATTGCCTCTGCCCGGGCCCAGCAGCTCAAGGCCCCGGTGGTGGCCCGCAAGGTCCAGGCCGACGAGGAAGTGTTCCAGGGCATCTCCGCCCCGGACTCCACCGAGATCTTCCTGTGCCAAGGCAGCCCCGACGGCACCGCCGCATGGACGCACGAGTTCGGGGAAGGGCTGGAACACCCGTCCACGGGAGCCAGCGCGATGATCGACCACGTAAACCTGGCCCAGCCGTGGCAGCACTTCGACGAGGCCGTCCTCTTCTACACCAGCGCCCTGGCCCTGGAACCGCAGCCGTTCGCGGAAGTTCCGAGCCCCAGCGGCCTGGTGCGCTCGCAGGTCATGCAGACGTCCGACGGCGCGGTGCGGCTGGTCCTGAACCTCGCCCCGGTGCAGCAAGCACCCGTGCAGCAGTCGCCGGCCCGGCAGGCGCGCAAAACCTACCAGGAGCACATCGCCTTCGCCGTGGACGACCTTGTTTCCACTGCACGGTCCGCCCGGGATCGCGGCCTTGAGTTCCTGCAGATTCCCGCCAACTACTACGAGGACCTGGACGCCCGCTTCGACCTTGAACCGGGATTCCTGGCCACCCTCCAGGAGCTGAACCTCCTGTACGACCGGGACGCCACCGGGGAATTCCTCCATTTCTACACCGCCACCGTTGGCAGTGTGTTCTTCGAAATGGTGGAACGCCGCGGCAACTATGACGGCTACGGAGCGCCCAACGCTCCGGTCCGCCACGCCGTCCAGTACGACCTCGCCCGCCCCTGACACCACACCCAACCCGCCCTACGAAAGGAGCCAGCCGTGCCGGACAACATCAACGCCGAGCTGGAATCGGAAGAGCTTGTGCCGCCCGCCGAGCCGAAAGCAGCGCACCTTCCCCTGGACCGTGCCATCGAAACCCAAGCCGACCTCAGTGCCGAGATCAACGCGATCGGCGACGCCTATGCCAGGGCCCTCAAGGATGGTGCCGAGCCTGAGACCCAGCCGCGGCTGGACTACCCGCCGTACCGCAGCAGCATCCTGCGCCACCCCACCAAGAGCCTGCACCACGCGGACCCGGAAACCATCGAGCTGTACTCCCCGGCGTTCGGGCACCAGGACGTGCACGCCCTGGAATCGGACCTGACCATCCAGCACAACGGTGAGCCCCAGGGCGAGCGGATCATCGTGGCCGGCAAGGTCCTGGACGGCAACGGCCGCCCGGTGGCCGGGCAGCTCGTGGAGATCTGGCAGGCCAACGCCTCTGGCCGCTACATCCACAAACGCGACCAGCACCCGGCCCCGATCGACCCCAACTTCACGGGCATCGGCCGCTGCATCACCGGCCCGGACGGCTCGTACCGGTTCACCACCATCAAGCCCGGCGCCTACCCGTGGAAGAACCACCTGAACGCGTGGCGCCCGGCGCACATCCACTTCTCGCTGTTCGGCACCGAGTTTACCCAGCGCATCATCACCCAGATGTACTTCCCCGGCGACCAGCTCTTCCCGCTGGACCCCATCTACCAGACCATCGTGGACCAGGACGCCCGCGACCGGCTCGTGGCCAACTACGACCACAGCCTCACCGAACCCGAATGGGCGCTGGGCTACAACTGGGACATCGTCCTGACCGGCCCCAAGCGGACCTGGACGGAAAACGAGGCGTTCGGTACAGCTGGAGACAGTAGTGAAGAGGCAGGAGAGTAAGCAGATGAGCACCAAACTGGTACCCACCCCCGGCCAGACCGTGGGCCCGTTCTACGGTTACGCCCTGCCGTACGAAAAGGACAACGAACTCCTGGCCCCCGGCTCACCCGGCTCCATCCGCCTGCAGGGCACCGTTTACGACGGCTCCGGCCAGGCCATCCCGGATGCCATCCTGGAAATCTGGCAGCCCGACTCCGAGGGCAGGATCGTCCAGAAGACGGGTTCCCTGGTCCGCGACGGCTACACCTTCACCGGCTGGGGCCGCGGCGCCGTGGGCAACTCCGGCGTGTACACCTTCACCACCGTGAACCCTGGCACAACCAAACCCGGGGCAGCGGCGTTCATCTCCGTGGCCATCTTCGCCCGCGGCCTGACCAACCGCCTGTTCACCCGGATCTACCTTCCGGAGGACACCGAGGCGCTGGCCAACGATCCCCTGCTCACCTCGCTGGAGCCCGAGCGCCGCACAACGCTCATCGCCCGGCGCGATCCCGACGGCGGACTGACCTTTGATATCCGCCTGCAGGGTGAGGGCGAGACAGTCTTCCTGGACTTCCAGTGACTGACGCGGCCAGTTCAGCAGGCGGAGCCTTCGGAGCCCGCAGCGGGGAGTCCGACGGCGACGTTGGCCTGCTCAGCCCTGTCTCGGCGTCGCCGCTTGTCGGCGCGCTGACGGGGGACCGCGCGGTGCTGGCGGCGATACTCGCCGTCGAGTCCGGCTGGGCTGCCGTGCTGGAGAACGCGGGCCTGGCACCTGGCGGTGCGGCCGCCGTCGTCGCCTCCGCCGCTGAAGCGGGCCGCTACGATCCTGCGGACATCGCCCGCCGTGCGCAGGGCGGCGGCAACCCGGTGATCCCGCTGCTGGCCGACCTCCGCAAGCAGGTGGCAGCGCTGGACACCGGCAATGCCGGAGCCGGAAAGGCGGTGCACACGTCGCTGACCAGCCAGGACGTCCTGGACACCGCACTCATGCTGCTGACCCGCAACACCGTCGAGGCGCTGCTGGCCGACCTGAAAGGCGCCACCGCGGCGCTCGCCGCCTTGGCGGAGCAGCATGCGGACACATTGTGTGTGGGACGGAGCCTCACCCAGCATTCGCTGCCGTTCACGTTCGGCCTGCGCGCCGCCCAGTGGTTCCACGGCGTCGCGGCTGCGGGCCGGCAACTTGAAACGCTGCAGTTCCCGGTCCAGTTCGGCGGTGCGGCCGGAACGCTGGCCGCCGGCACTGTCCTGACGTCCGGTTCGTCCTCTACTCCGTTTGGCCTCGCTGATGCCCTTGCGTCCCAGCTGGGGCTCGCCCCTGCGCCGGCGCCGTGGCACACCAACCGGCTGACCATTACGTCACTGGGCCATGCCTTGGCTTCGGTGCTGGATGCCTGCGGCAAGATCGCGGCCGATGTCCTGTTCTTGAGCCGGCCCGAGGTGGGCGAACTGGCCGAGCCGCGGGCCGCGGGCAGGGGCGTTTCCTCGGCGATGCCGCAGAAGCAGAACCCGGTGCTGTCCGTCCTGGTCCGCAGCGCCGCGCTCCAGGCGCCGGGGCTGGCAGCCCAGCTGCACCTGGCGGCCGCGAACTTCAACGACGAACGGCCGGACGGCGCCTGGCATATCGAATGGCCGGCACTTCGGCAGCTGTTGGCACTGGCACTCGGCGCTGCCGGCCACGTCCGGGAGCTTGCCGAAGGGCTGCGGGTTTTTCCCGACGGCATGCGCCGCAACCTGGACCTGGCCGGCCCGCTGCTGCTGGCCGAGGGCGTCGGGGCCGCGGTGGCCCCTCTGCTTGAGGACAAGGACGGGCTCAACGGCAAGCAGCAACTGCAGACCGTGGTGGACCAGACCCTCCAGGCGCCGCCGGCGGAGCAGGCTGCCACCTACCGCAAGCTGCTCCGCGAAGCCGTCCCGGCGTCGGTCCTTCCGGACGTCCGGCTGGAGGAACTCCTCAACCCGGCCAGCTACCTCGGCGAGGCCGCGGAGATCTCCCGGCGGATCCTTGCCGCGTACCCGGACTTTGCCAATTCACCTGCCGATACCGATGCGAACGGAGCTTCCCGTGGCTAAACCCGTCCTGAAGGCAGCGCTGCTGTCACCCCAGCGGCCCCTGGGCGACCACCCCCTGCTGGTGGTGGGCCCGTCCCTGGGCACCTCCTCGATCCTGTGGAACAGGGCGGCCTCGCTGTTGGGCACCGACTACGACGTGGTGGCCTGGGACCTGCCGGGCCACGGCGTCTCGCCCGCGGCGACGGAAACGTTTGACGTTCCGGCGTTGGCGGACGCGGTCGTGGACCTGGTCGATTCCATCGCCCCTGGCGAGGCGTTCCACTACGCGGGGGTCTCCCTGGGCGGCGCCACCGGCCTGCAGCTCGGCATCAAGCACGGGCAGCGGCTCAAGAGCCTGTCCGTCCAGAACAGCGGAGCAAAGATCGGCACCCCGGAAGGCTGGCTGGAGCGCGCCGAAACGGTCCGCAACCAGGGCACACCGGTGATGATCCAGGGCTCGGCCGAGCGCTGGTTCGCCCCTGGTTTTATGGACCGTGAGCCTGAGCTGAGCAGCAGGCTCCTGCATGCCCTGCGCGACGCCGACCGCTTCAGCTACGCCTTCTGCTGCGAGGCGCTGGCGGCCTTTGATGTCCGTGACGAACTCGGCACCATCCGTGTCCCCACTCAGGTTATTGCCGGGGCGCTCGATGGCGTGGCCACGCCGTCGATGGCCGAAGAAGTGGCCGCCGGGATCACCGCGGGCGGCGGAACCGCCACCGCCGTCACGCTCGAGGGAGTGGCCCACCTTGCCCCCGCCGAGGCGCCCGCCCACCTTGCGGAGCTGATGCGCGGGCTCCTGGCTTGGGCTGAATCGCGGGAGGCGGCCAAGTGAGCGGGATGGAGCGGCACGGCGTGGTCCAGCCCGCTGCCACCAGCCAGGAGGTTTACGACGGCGGCATGGTGGTCCGGCGCGAAGTCCTTGGCGACGCGCACGTGGACCGGGCCAACGCCAACAAGGATGGATTCACCGAGGACTTCCAGGACATGATCACCCGGATCGCCTGGGGTGGCATCTGGACCCGGCCGGGCCTAACGCGGCAGATGCGGTCCGCCGTCACCATCACCGCGATGGTGGCGCACGGGCACTGGGAAGAGCTGGCCATGCACATCCGTGCCGCCCTCACCAACGGCCTGAGCAGGGACGAGATCAAGGAAATCCTGCTCCAGACCGCCATCTACTGCGGCGTCCCCTCCGCCAACACCGCTTTCAAAACTGCCCAGCAGGTCTTCCGAGAAATGGACAGTACTGACCTGGACAGCACCCGTACCGACGAACCCCAGCCCAACTAGGTAGCGCGAAGTGTCGTTTTGAACCCCCAAAACGACACTTAGCGCTACTTAGTTGGGTGGCCACAGACAGAATTAAGAGGAGCATCATGAATCAGGCTTTTGTGTACGATGCCGTGCGCACTCCGTTCGGCAAGTTCGGCTCCGGTCTCGCTGCCGTGCGCCCGGACGACCTTGCCGCGCACGTGATCAGGGAGTCCGTGAAGCGTGCTCCCGGGCTTGATCCGGAGCGGATTGATGAGGTGGTGTTCGGCAACGCGAACGGCGCCGGTGAGGAGAACCGCAACATCGCCCGGATGGGCACCCTGCTCGCGGGACTGCCCGTGTCTATCCCCGGGACCACGGTGAACCGGCTCTGTGGGTCGTCGCTGGATGCTGCGATCATCGCGTCCCGCCAGATCAACGCCGGTGACGCCGACCTGGTGCTCGTGGGCGGGGCGGAGTCGATGTCCCGTGCACCATGGGTGCTGCCGAAGACGGAGAAGCCGTACCCGGCCGGGGATATGACGCTGGCTTCCACCACCCTGGGCTGGCGCCTGGTGAACAAGGCCATGCCCAAGGAATGGACCATCTCCCTGGGCGAGGCCACCGAACGTTTGCGCGAGAAGTACGGGGTGTCCCGGCAGGCGCAGGATGAGTTCGCCGCGAACTCGCACAACCTGTCCGCCGCCGCGTGGGATGAGGGCTTCTACGACAACCTCGTGGCACCGGTGCCGGGCACGGACCTGGTCCGGGACGAGGGCATCCGCCCCGGCTCCACCGCGGAGAAGCTCGCGGCATTGAAGACCGTGTTCCGTTCAGAGCCCGAGGGCGCCGAGGTGGGCGGCACGGTCACCGCCGGCAACGCGTCGCCGTTGTCCGACGGCGCCTCCGCGGCCTGGGTGGGGTCCGAGGCTGCCGCCGGGCTGCTGGGGCTCGAGCCCCTGGCCCGTATTGCCGGGCGCGGGGCGCACGGCAATGATCCGCAGTTCTTCGGGTTCGCTCCGGTGGAGGCGGCGAACAAGGCCCTGGCTAAGGCGGGCATCGGCTGGGACCAGGTGTGCGCCGTCGAACTTAACGAAGCGTTCGCCGCTCAGTCGCTGGCCTGCATCAACGCCTGGGGCATCAACCCTTCGATTGTTAACCGGCACGGCGGGGCGATCGCGATGGGCCACCCGCTCGGTGCTTCCGGGACCCGGATCCTGGGCACCCTGGCCCGGTCCCTGCAGGCCTCCGGGGAACGGTGGGGTGTCGCGGCGATCTGCATCGGGGTCGGGCAGGGCCTGGCCGTGGTCCTCGAAAACGTCACTGCTGGTGTGAAGGGCTGAGAGAGATGTTGAATTTTGTAGACACCGTGGCCGATGCCGTGGCCGGCATCAAGGACGGCTCCACCGTGATGATCGGCGGCTTCGGCAACGCCGGGCAGCCGTTCGAACTGATCGACGCGCTGCTCGACTGCGGTGCCACGGGCCTGACGGTGGTGAACAACAACGCCGGGCAGGGTGACCAGGGCCTTGCGCTGCTGATTAAGGAAGGCCGGGTGCGGAAGATGATCTGTTCCTTCCCGCGGCAGTCAGATTCCTGGCACTTCGACGCCAAGTACAAGGCCGGGGAGATCGAGCTGGAGCTGGTCCCGCAGGGCAACCTGGCCGAGCGGATCCGCGCTGCGGGGGCCGGGATTGGCGGGTTCTTCACCCCCACCGGGTACGGAACCATGTTGGCCGAGGGCAAGGAAACCCGGATCATTGACGGCCGCGGCCAGGTGTTCGAAACCCCCATCCACGCCGACGTCGCCCTGATCAAGGCCCTCAAGGCCGACGGCAAGGGCAACCTGGTCTACCGGAAGACCGCCCGGAACTTCGGCCCCATCATGGCCGCAGCCGCCAAGCAGACCATCGTCCAGGTCTCGGAGATCGTCCCCACCGGGGCGCTGGACCCGGAAAACGTGGTCACCCCGGGTATTTACGTCAACACGGTTGTCCGCGTCCCTGTGTCAGAGAGCCGCACCGCCGGCACGAGCGAGAAGGTGGCTTGAGATGACCACTGCAACAACCCTCCAGACCTCCACCACACCGCTCGGTCGCGACGACCTCGCCCGGCTCGTGGCCAAGGACATCGCGCCCGGATCCTTCGTGAACCTGGGCATCGGCCAGCCCACCCTGGTCTCCAACTACCTCACCGAGGACCAGGACATCACTCTCCACACGGAGAACGGGATGCTCGGCATGGGTCCGGAGGCCACGGGGGACCAGATCGACGGTGACCTTATCAACGCCGGCAAGATCCCGGTCACCGAACTCCCGGGTGCGTCCTACTTCCACCACGCGGACTCGTTCGCGATCATGCGCGGTGGACACCTGGACATCTGCGTCCTGGGCGCTTTCCAGGTTTCCGCCACCGGTGACCTGGCGAACTGGCACACCGGGGCACCCGGGGCGATTCCCGCCGTCGGCGGTGCCATGGACCTGGCTACCGGGGCCAAGGACGTTTTCGTCATGATGACCCTCCTGACCCGCGAAGGCGCCTCCAAGATCGTCGAGTCCTGCACCTACCCGATCACCGGCGTCGGCTGCGTCACCCGCGTCTACACCGACAAAGCAGTCTTCCTCACCGGCCCCGACGGAGTCCAGGTCCGTGAAACCTTCGGCTGCACCCTCGAGGAACTCCAGGAACTGGTGCCCGTCCCGCTCAAGGCCGCCAGAGCTGCCTGAGGCCACCCTAGGATTGGTAACCATGACCAACGCCGTCCGCACAGACACCCCGGCTGCACCGCAGGCCAGCGACCAGTACGTCCAGTCGCTGGCCCGCGGGCTGGCCGTGATCCGCGCGTTTGATACGGACCACCCGGTCATGACCCTCACCGAAGTGGCAGCCCGGACGGACCTGACCCGGGCAACGGCCCGGCGGTTCCTGCACACCCTGGTGGAGCTGGGCTACGTGCGGACTGACGGCAAAACCTTCGCCCTCACCGCCAAGGTGCTCCAGCTCGGGTATGCGTACCTGTCCGGGTTGTCGCTGCCGCAGCTGGCGCAGCCGCACTTGGAGGAGCTGTCCCTGAAGCTCGGTGAATCAACGTCCGCAGCGGTGCTGGACGGGACGGACATCGCCTATATCGCCCGCGTAACCACCCGGCGGATCATGAACGTGGGCATCACCGTGGGCACCCGCTTCCCGGCCTATGCCACGTCCATGGGCAGGGTGCTCCTGGCCGGCCTGCCGCCCGCGGATTTGAAGGCATACCTGGCGGCCGCGGAGATCAAACCGCTCACACCGCGGGCCATCGGCACTGCCAAAGAGCTGCTCGCAGTGCTGGACACGGTCCGCGCCCAGGGCTGGTGCCTGCTGGACCAGGAACTGGAACTGGGCCTGATGTCCGTGGCGGCCCCCGTGTATGACGGCCCAAAGGTCGTGGCTGCCGTCAACGTCTCGCTGCAGGCCCAGACTGTCGCAGCCCAACCGGACCCCGACGCCTACCTGGCATCGGTGGCCCGGAAAATCGTGGCGACGGCGAAACTCGTCTCCGCGGACCTGACTGCCCGGGGGTAACAGGGGCTTAGCCCGCGGGAGGGTGCACCCAGCACGCCGCTCAGCGAGCAGAGACTGCCCCTGCGCACCGAACCCCGGCCTCATTGCGCAGGCCGGTACACAGAGCGCAGACTGTGGCCCATGGCTACCGAAGCTGATGTCAGAATAGCTGCCCTGGCACTGCCCGGTGTCTCAGAGCGGCCCAGCTGGGGCCAGCCGGCGTGGTTCGCCAAAACCCTGCTGGCCAGGATCTGGGAACCCGGAGTCCTCACGGTCAAGACAGAAGAGCGTGAAGCCCTTGCCGGCACCGAGCCGGAGATTTTCTTCTGGACGCCCCATCATGAGCGCTCACCCCAGTTGGTGCTGGTCCGGCTCGAGCGGATCGACGGGAAGCTGCTCAAGGAACTGCTGGAGGACTCCTACCGCCTGGCGGGAGGGAAAGCGGGAGGGAAGCGCGCCGATGGCCCGGGCAGCCACTAGGTAACTCTTTGCCACCCAAGCCGGCCGCACCACTCCCGCCACAGGGGTACGGGCCATAGACTCTAGCCAACTACGTGCAGCAGCGCCGCTCCGCGAAGCCCCCTGGTCCACCAGGGAAAACAGGGGCGGCGGCGAAGCACTCGTGCAGCGATGGGAGTCGGCGGGTGAAACTGGGCATACCGCGGGAACGCCGGGAGGGTGAACGGCGGGTGGCCGCCACACCGGAATCGGTCAAGCAGTTGGTGGCGCTGGGCGTGGACGTGCTGGTCGAGGCGGGCGCGGGTGACGCCGCCGGCCACGCGGACACGGCGTACAACCAGGCCGGAGCGCAGGTGGTCCCGGAGCTGGACCTGGCGCAGCTGGATGTCCTGGCCCATGTCCGCCCCCTTGACCCGAACACCGTGAGGTCCCTGAAAAGGGGAGCGGTCACGGCGGGGCTTGGGTCGCCGTCGTCCGAACTCCCGACGGTGGAGGCCCTCGCGGACGCGGGCGTCACAGCCTTTGCCCTCGAACTGGTGCCCCGCATCTCCCGCGCCCAGTCAATGGATGCCCTCAGCTCCCAAGCGCTCGTCGCCGGATACCGCTGCGTGCTGGAAGCCGCCATCCGGCTGCCCCGGTTCTTTCCGCTGTACATGACCGCAGCCGGGACCGTCCCGCCGGCCCGGGTCCTGGTCCTGGGCGCCGGAGTGGCCGGGCTGCAGGCCATCGGTACGGCAAAACGGCTCGGCGCCCGCGTCTTCGCCAACGACATCCGCCCCGCTTCCGCAGATGAAGTGGCCTCGATGGGCGGCACTTTCATCCGGCTGGACCTCGAAACCGCGGAGGCTGCCGGCGGCTACGCGCGCCAGCTCAGCTCAGACGCCGGCACCCGGCAGCGGCAGCTGCTCGCCCCGCATGTGGCGCAGGCGGACGTGCTCATTACGACGGCGGCCGTCCCCGGCAGGCGCGCACCGCTCCTGGTCACCACCGAGATGGTGCAGGGCATGCGCCCAGGCTCGGTTGTTGTTGACCTCGCCGCCGAGTCCGGCGGCAACGTGGAGGGTGTTGTCTCCGGCCAGGACATTCCGGTCCCCACCGCCGACGGCTCCGGCCATGTCACCCTGGTGGGCCTGAAGGACGCACCGTCGGCGATGGCCTCCGACGCCTCCCGTCTTTATGCCAAAAACGTGGCCAACCTGCTGGCCCTGATGATCAAGGACGGCGCTTTGGCATTGGATTTCGACGACGAAGTGCTCGCCGGAGCCTGCCTGGCACACGACGGCGCGGTGCGGCACCAGCCCACCGCCGAACTGCTCGCGGCGAGGGCCGGCAGCCGGCGGGAAGGGGTGCTCTGATGGACGGGATCAGCCTGTTGACCATTACTGTCCTGGCGGTGTTTGTTGGCTTCGAAGTGGTCTCCAAGGTGTCCAGCACCCTGCACACGCCGCTGATGTCGGGTGCAAACGCCATCCACGGGATCATCCTGGTGGGTGCCATCATCGTGGCCGGCCAGGCAGCGGACCCGTGGGTGCTCGCTGTGGCCCTGCTCGCCGTCGTCCTGGCTACTGCCAACCTGGTGGGCGGCTTTGTGGTGACCGACCGGATGCTGCATATGTTCCACGCCCGAAAGGAAGCCGGCACAAAGGCTGCAGCGGGGAAGGTGGGCGGCAAGTGACCCTCTTCGATCCCGTCTGGTCCTCCCTGCTCTACCTGGCCGCGGCCGTCTGCTTCATCCTGGCCCTGCGCGGCCTCAGCTCCCCGCGCACCGCCCGCCGCGGCAACCTGATCGGGGCGCTGGGAGCCCTGATCGCCGTCGTGGCTGTTTTCCTGTCCTCCCGGCTGGAGAACATCCCCTGGATCCTTGCCGCCATAGCTGTCGGTGCGGCAGTGGCCGCGCCGGTGGCGCGGCGCGTGAAAATGACCCAGATGCCGCAGCTGGTGGCGCTGTTCAACGGGGTGGGCGGCGGCGCCGCCGCACTCGTGGCGCTCCTGGAGCTGAGCCACGCGGACGATCCCTGGGTGCGCCTGGCCATCGTCTTCACCCTCCTCGTCGGTGCCGTATCCTTCGCCGGCTCCGGCGTCACCTTTGCCAAGCTGCAGGAACTGATGACCACACGGCCGGTGGTGTTCCCGGGTCTTCCGGCAGTCATGACGGCGGTGCTCATCGCGGCGGTGGCGGCCGGCGTCGCTGTCATCCTTACCGGTTCTTCCCCGCTCGCAGTGCTGCTGCTGGTACTGGGGCTCGCCGCCGGGGTTCTTCTTGTGCTTCCGGTGGGCGGAGCCGACGTCCCGATCGTTATCTCGCTGCTGAACGCCTTCACCGGCCTGGCCGTCGCGGCCTCGGGGCTGGTGCTTGGCAACGTGCTGCTGGTGGTGGCGGGCACCCTGGTGGGCGCCTCCGGTACCATCCTCACCCGCGCCATGGCCGCCGCCATGGGCCGCAGCGTCGCGGGCATCCTGTTCGGCGCCTTCAGGGGAGGTTCGACGGCGGGATCCACCGCCGTGAGCGTGCGTCCCGTGAGGTCCTCCAGTGCCGAGGACGTGGCCGTGTTGCTTGGTTACGCGCAGCGGGTGATTATCGTTCCCGGGTACGGCCTGGCCGTCGCGCAGGGCCAGCACACGGCGGCCGAACTGGCCCTGGCGCTGGAGGCGCGCGGCATTGAGGTCGACTTCGCCATCCACCCGGTGGCCGGCCGGATGCCCGGGCACATGAACGTGCTCCTGGCCGAGGCCAACGTGCCCTATGAATCGCTTAAGGAGATGGGCGAGATTAATCCGGAGTTCAAAACGGCGGACGTGGCGCTGGTGGTGGGTGCCAATGACGTTGTGAATCCCGCGGCCAAGACGTCCTCCGGGTCGCCTATCTACGGCATGCCCATCCTGGAGGTGGCGGATGCCCGGCAGGTGGTGTTCCTGAAGCGGTCCATGCGGCCCGGTTTCGCCGGGATCGAGAACGATCTGCTCTACCAGCCACAGACGTCCCTGCTCTTCGGCGACGCCAAAGACTCCCTGGCCCAAGTCCTTGGCGCAGTGAAAACGCTGTAGCCTGCCGTGCTGCACCGCACCTCCCGCCCGGCGGGTTACTCTTCTTTGAGAAGTAGCCTTTCCATCCGCCACCAGAGGACGCCATGACTGCCAATTCCACTGCCCCCAGCCGCGCAGCCATCATCATCAATCCTGCCAAGCCGGTGGACATCGACGTGCGCGGCCTGGTGGCCAAGCACTGCGTGGAGAATGGCTGGGGCGAAACCCTCTGGTTCGAAACCACCAAGGAGGATCCCGGCGTCGGGCAGGCCAAGGAAGCCCTCGCCCAGGGCGCGGACATCGTGATTGCCGCCGGCGGCGACGGGACGGTCCGGTGCGTGGCGGAGGTCCTGTCCGGCGGAGACACCCCGATGGGCCTGCTTCCCCTCGGCACGGGAAACCTCCTGGCCCGCAACCTTGGCATGGATGTCACGGATTACGACGGCGCTATGGCCGGTGCGCTCATCGGCACCGAGCGGAAGATCGACGTCGTCCGGGCCCGCCGGAGCGATCCGGACAAGGAGCAGCTCTTCCTGGTGATGGCCGGGGTGGGGTACGACGCCACCATCATGGCCGACACCAACGAGGACCTCAAGGACAAGGTGGGGTGGCTGGCCTACGTGGATGCGGGCATCCGGAACCTGCCCGGCAAACCGGTCAAGGCAACCATCGTGATTGACGGCCAAACCGTGGTGCACCGCGGCGTCCGCAGCGTGATGGTGGGCAACTGCGGCAAGGTGCAGGGCGGGCTGGAGATCTTTCCGGACGCCAAGGTGGACGACGGGCTGCTGGACGTTGCCGTCCTGGCGCCCCACCACGGAAAGCTCGGCTGGCTCTCAGTGCTCGCCGGGATGATCGGCAAGGGACGCGGCAAGGACACCGCGGTGGAGTATTTCCAGGGCAAAACCGTGGAAGTCACCCTGGAACACAACGACGACTACCAGCTCGACGGCGACCACGAGGGCAAGGGCAAACACGTCCTGATGACCATGGAGCCGTCCGCCCTGACCCTGCGGATGTAACGCTGCGGCTCTAACCCTGCGGCGGTAGCTGGGCCAGCAGTCTCCCCCACCGCGGGTCCAGCAGCGGTGCCCCGGAAAGCTTGAGGGCATGCCATAGCGTCACGGCCACCGAATCCAGCACGGGCACCCCGGTGCTTTCCTCGATGCCGGCAGCGATGTTGGCGCCGTAGAGGTTGGTGCACAGATACACCAGGGCATCCGGCGCAGCCGCCGCCAACTCCCGCGAGCCCGGGAGCATCTCGTCGTCGGTCACGCGCGCGAAGGATTCGTTGTCGCTCAGGCCCAGGGCACGGTGGTCCACCGTTTTGATCCCTTCCTGCTCGTAGGCGGCGATGACCCGGTGGTTGACGTCCTCCGTATACGGCGTGAACAGGCCGATCCGCTCGGTGCCGAAGGCCCGGAATGCCTCGAGGTACGCCAGGGTGGAGGTGGTGGCGGGGATGCCGGTGGCGTCGGTGATTTCCCGTACCAGTTCCTCGTCGTGGGCTGATCCCAGCCAGGAGCCGGAGGTGCCGTTCCAGGCAATAACGTCCACATCCGCCGTCGCCAGGAGCCGGGCAGCCTCGCGCATCACCGCGGGGTCGAACTGCCGATCGGAGGAATCATCCAGGGCGATGCGGGTGACGGGGATCCGGGTGAAATGGACGGTGACGTCCGTGCGGGAGCCCAGGATCCGGTAGGTCTGGGGCTCGAGGCAGGTGTTGGAGGACGGCACGATCATGCCGATGCGGATGGGACGTGTGGTTGCGGGCATGGGGACTCCTAGAGGGCTGCGGCGTGGGCGGGGACGGCGGGAGTGGCCTGGTGCTTTCGGAAGCCGTTGCGGGGGATGAAGCGGCCGGCGGCGCCGGGGTCGTGGAAACCTTCGCTGTCCAGCACCACCCGGCCGTTGGAAACAACGACGGCGGGCCAGCCGGTCAGGGGCTTCCCGTCAAAGGGCGAGAAATCCGTTCCCATGTGCAGGGCGGTGCCCTCCACCACACGTTCTTCTGTGGGGTCGAAGACCACCAGGTCGGCGTCGAATCCTTCGGCAATGCGGCCCTTGCCCGGGACAGCATTAATCCGTGCCGGCGCAGCCGAGAAGGCTTCAACGAAGTCCTCCACTGAGGCGCCGGCGGAGGTCATGGCCGTAAACGTGACAGGCATCCGGGTTTCCACACCGGGCAGGCCGTGCGGCATGGCCCGCACGTCGTCCGTGCGCTCCCGTTTCTGGGACAGGTCGTAGCAGGAGTGGTCCGAGGACATGGTGTGGATGGCCCCCGAGGCGAGCCTCTCCTTGAGGGCGGCCACCGTTTTGGCGTCGCGCATGGGCGGGCAGCAGGCGAACCATTCCGGGAAGGCCGAGCCGTAGACGGAGTCATCCAGCGTGACGTAGTGCGGGCAGGTTTCCGAGAAGGCATCCAGGCCCCGGGCCCGTGCCTCCGTCACCAGGTCCACGGCGCCCGGCGTTGACTGGTGGACGAAGTAGACGGGAGCGCCGGTGTATTCGGCCATCGCCAGTGTTTCCTTGACCGAAATTTCCTCGGCGAGTTCGGGCCGGGTCCGGTGCAGGTGCGTGATGCCGATACGTCCGTCCTGGGCGTGCTGCTCCGTGCAGTCCGCAATGATGGGATCGTGCTCCGCATGGATGTACGTCAGCCCGTCCAGGCGGACCATCTCCCGCATGACTTTCAGGATGGTGTCCCCGTCCGCCATGGTGGTGCCGCGGTTGGTGGTGTACATCTTCACCGAACGCACACCCTCGGCGGCGAGCTGCTCCAGCTGCCATGGCACCGTTTCGTCCCAGCTGATGACGGCCCCATGGAGGGCCACATCGCACCTGGATTCGGTGGCCAGTTCCTTCTTGTGCAGGACGGCGGCAAGGGGTGTTTCCTGGGCGTCGCGGGGGATGCCGAAGTCGATGATGGTGGTGGTGCCGCCCCACAGGGCCGCTTTGGAGGTGGTGCGGTAGTCGTCCAGGGTGCGGAACCGGCCCGTTACCTGGGCTACGTGGCAGTGCCCATCCACTCCGCCGGGAATCACCAGGCGGCCGGCGGCGTCGATGGTCCGTGCAGCGGCCGGCACGGCTTCGGTAGCGTCGAGGAGTTGGGTGATGAGGCCGTCCTGCACCAGGATGTGGGCGTTCCGGCGGCCGGAGCTGTTGACTACGGTGGCGTTGGCAATGACGAGGTCTGGCTGGCGGGACATCGGTGTCCTCTTTCTCGAAATGAGGCGTTGGGGTTAGGCGGTTGGTGCCGGATGGAGGGCGCGCTGGCGGGCGGAGAGGGCGGCGTCCAGGTTTTCGCTCAGTCCCTTGCGGCCCTTGACGGGCGGCGGAGCGAAGGCGCCGGCGCGGTGCGGTCCGGACTGGAGCCCTGCCACCGCCTCGGCCATCCGGATGCCGGCGGAGATCCCGTCCACCACAGGCACGGGGATTTGCCCTGCGAGTTCCCGGGCGAGTCCCGCGAGCGGGGCTCCGGCGAGGATAACGACGTCGGCTCCGTCCTCCGCGACGGCCTGCCGGCTCAGTGCCAGGAGGGTTTCCTTGAAGTCCTGCTGGACGGAGCCGATGCTGTTGAGGGATTCGTTGATGGACCTGATGGAGGCCAGCCTTCCGGCCAGGCCGAACCGCTCCACGCAGTCGCGGTACCAGGGTTTGATCCGGTCCGAGATGGCGATGATGGAGAAACGGTGGCCCTGCAGCGCGGCGGCGCACAGAGCAGCTTCGGTGATGCCGACGACGGGAACGCCAGTGAGTTCCTTCAGCGCCGGCATGCCGGGGTCGCCGAAGGCTGCCACCACAACGGCATCCACGGGCTCGGCTCCCGGGCGGGTGTGCTCCGCGATGATTTCGGCCACGGCGCCGGCGGCGAGAAGGGATTCAAAGCGCGTCTCGATGTACTCCACGCCGTGGCCTGCGGTACGCACCAGCAGTTCGGTGCCGGCCGCGGCCGAGCGGAGGGCCTCGGATTCGATCAGGGCGGTGACATCGTCGCTGATGTTGGGGTTGATGACCAGGAGTCGCATTATTTCTTCCGGTGGAGTTGGGGTTCGGTTTTCTGGAAGTCCTCGGGAAACTGCTCGCGGTACTTGCCGATATGAGACGCGGATTGTGCTGCGGCCCGGTCCGGGTCTCCGCTGGCGATTGCCGCGTACAGCTCGCGGTGTTCATGGATAAGTTCGGGCAGGTCGCTGACATGGCGGAACAACCAGTGCATTCGGCCCTGAAGGGGCTCCAGGGCCGACTTGAGGAAATTGTTGTCCGCGATGCCGGTGATGGCATCGTGGAATTCACTGTTGGCCCGGTGCGCGTCCATGACGGCCCCCTTTGCCAGGAAGCCTTCGGCGCTGTCCAGGAGCGCCAACAGGTACGTGAGGTCGTTCTGGGTGGCCCGTTGTGCGGCAAGCCGGCACGCCAGGACTTCCAGGGACTGGCGGACGTCGAAGAGGTCTTCTACATCCTTGGGGCTCAGTGAACTGACTTCCGCTCCGCGTGCCCCACGGTCGCTGATGAGGCCTTCCTGGCGGAGCATGCGCAGCGCTTCACGGACCGGCAGCCGGGATACGGAGAATTCTGCTGCGAGGTCGCGTTCCACCAGCCGGGTGCCGGGAGCGTAGTGTCCTTCAAAAATCCGGGTGCGGAGGGTGTCCCGGACAGTCTCGCGAAGGGGGCGGTCCTTGTCCTGGGTCTCTTCTGCGGTCAGCATGATGCTCCATTTTCGATTCTTGGTATGACACGGCTCCCGGCAGCGGGGGCGCGGATTGCGTATTGCCTCGGATGGCCAGCTTAGACAGGAAGCCGCTTGTTGTAATTCAGGGTCAGGACGGAGGCGCCCATGATGATTGCGGATCCCACGAAGTACAGCAGCGCCCAGGTGTAGGAGCCCGTGGCACCAACAATGAGTCCGACGGCGATGGGTGTGACGAAGCCGGAAATGTTGCCGCTGAAGTTCATGGCGCCGCCCAGCACGCCGGCGTTGGTGCGTCCGCCCAGGATGGAGGGGATGCTCCAGAACAGGCCAACCCAGCGCAGGAAGAACATCACCAGGGAGAGCAGTACGACGGCGGTGGTGGGGTCTGCAACAACCGTGACGCCCACCAGGCCGCCGATGACCACGGCGCTGGAGATGCCCAGGAGCGTGCGCATGACGAGGTTGGCCGAGGCCCCGGCTGCCCGCCATTTGTCCGCGATGGTGCCGCCGATGATTTCCCCGACGAAGCCTGCACCGAAGATGACGAAGGTGGACCAGCCGATGGTCTTCAGGTCAAAGCCCTTGGCCTGGGCCAGGTAGAGCGGGCCCCAGGTCAGCAGGCCGTAGAAGACGCCGTTGAATCCCAGCCAGCCCAAGCACATCGCCCAGAAGGAACGGAACTTGAGGTAGGGGAGCAGTGCCCGCTTGCCCTGACCGCCGTCCAGCTTTGCCTCGGCATCCTCTGCCGCGTGCGAGGCCTCGATGTAGGCGGCTTCCGCCTCGTTGACGCCGCGGTGCTCGCGGGGGTTGTCGCGGACGTACCACCAGACGGCCAGGCCCATCAGCACGGTGGCGGCACCGGCGACGACGAAGGACCAGCGCCAGCTGCCGGTGGAGGCGATCAGGGCTGCAATGATGATGCCGCCCAGCCCGGCACCGAGTGGCGCACCGGCGTCCAGGATGGTGGCGCCGCGGCCGCGTTCGGACTTGTGCATCCAGATGGCGTTGAGTTTGCCGCCGGCAGGCATTACACCGGCTTCGGTGACTCCAATGCCCATCCGGGCGATGAACATGCTGAGGAACCCGCCGGCCATGCCCGAAGCGGCGGTGGCGGCGCCCCAGCCGATGCAGGAGGCGGTCATGACTTTGCGGGGCCCGAACTTGTCGATCAGCCAGCCCACCGGGATCTGCATCACGGCGTAGGTCCAGAAGAAGGCCGAGAGCAGGAGGCCCACCAGTTCAGGAGCGAGATTGAACTCCTTCTGGATGATCGGGAGCGCAACGGAAATCGAGCCGCGGTCAATGTAGTTGACCGCAACCAGGACCAGCAGCAGCAGGAAGAGCTTCCAGCGGACGGCAGTGCGCCGTTGCACGCCGTCCTTGCCGGGTTCGCTTGATGGTTTGCCGGTGGTGCCTTCGGCAGCTGCCGGCGTTGTTTCAGTGTTGGGGATGGACACAGCTTCTCCTTCACGGGGAAGTTTACGGATAGGGAAGGTACGAATTGTGTGTGCGGACCGGGATGGGACGGTGAAAGGCCCGCAGAGAGTAAGACAGGATCAGTACGGCGATCCGGAGCGCCGGACGGATGATCTCCTTTTGGGATCCCAATTTGGGATCCCAAAATCAAAGGTAGGAGTGACCCGCGCCACTGTCAAGGGTTTTCGCATTCTGCGGGTGGAGACCCCGCTAAATACCGATTGTGACTGCCCCAAATCCCAACTAGGTAGCGCTAAGTGGCGTTATAAAGCTCGAAAACGACACTTAGCGCTACTTAGTTGGGCGGGCGGCTACTGAGGGGAGCCGGCGCGCTGGTGCGCGAGGATTTCGGCGAGCTCTGCGAGCCGGTGGGCGCGGGCCGATTCTGCCGGCGTGAACGGTTCCCCGGGCCGGACGAAGGTGATGGGGCCATGCCAGGCGGTGGGGATCTTCAGGAGGGTCCCGGCGTCGTGCTTCTCCAGCACCGAATCTGCAGGGGTGAGGATCCTGGCTTGGAGGAGTTCGGCCACCGCCAGGGGGAGCTCGTCCGGTGCGTCGGCGATCCGCGCGGCGAGGCTGAGGGCCTTGGTCTGCCCGTCGGCCATCGCCAGGGCCGTAGTGGGCCAGACGTGCGAGCGGGTGCCGCCCCCGTCCTCCAGCGCGTCCAGGAGTTCGCGTTCACCCAGGTGCCCCGGGGCCGAAAGGACAAACTCGTCCAACACGCCACCGGCCACGGGGTGCACGTGGATGCTGAGGATATTGGTCCCGGTCCTCGCCAATGCCCGGGTCAGCTTTTGCAGGGACCCCGGCTCATCGCGCAGGACGGTCCGCGCCCGCCAGAGTGCAGGGGCGGCACCCAACTTCCGCCGGTGGCGCAGCGCCGGCGCGTGCAGCCACCCGCGCAGGATCCGGGCTGCCGACGGTTCGGCCACCCAGATCACCAGCACCGTGGCAGTGAGGGTGAGTACCAACACCTTGGCCACGTACGGCAGGTGGGTTTCCACCACCACGGCGTGCACCAGGAGTTCGATGGGCAGCATCACGGCCACGTTGGCCAGGGTCAGCCGCGCTTTGGGAGGTTCGGGCATCATGCCGCAGACTTCGCAGCTCAATTCGGCCGCGGGCGTGTTCCGTGCGGGAGGCTTCATGTCTCAAGCATCGGCCGGGGCTGTTTCGGTGGTGTTGCCCCATGGTTCCATTCATGGGAACGGCATATCCGGCTGGGGAGGGCTGCGCCGTAGGATTTAGCAGGAACGTCAGCGCGGCCGCCCGATAGAAATCCACCCGCCCCGCAGGAAGGCGCCGCCCGTTGAAGCTGCTCGCCGAGATGTTCAGTATTGGTCCCGGCAATAAGGACCACCACCCCGCGCTGCGGTGCGCCGTGGGAGTCTTCGTTCCGCTCCTCACTCTGGTGTTCCTGGGCCGGCTGGACCTGGCCATCTTCGCGTCCTTCGGCGCCTTCACCGGCATCTACGGCCGCGGTGAGCCGCATGGCACACGGTTCTCGCTGCAGTTGCGCGCCGGTCTGCTGATGCTCGCGGTCATCCTGCTGGCCACCCTCGCGGCCCGGACTGCAACAGCCCTCAACCTCGACAGTGCCGGCACGGCTTGGCTCCTGGTTCCCGCCACCACCCTCGTGGCCGGCGCCTGTTCCCTGATCATCTCCTGGTGGCGGATCCGTCCCGCGGGCTCGCTGTTCCATATCTTCGCGTTTGCGGCCATCGCCTCCATTCCCAACCAACCGCCGCTGTGGCAGGCCATGCTGGTGGCCGTGCTCACCTCTGCGTTCTGCCTGCTGATCGGCTTCTCTGCCAGGGTCCTGCCCAGCCACCGGACCCCGTGGGTCCGGCCCCGGCGCGTCCGTCGCACGCCCAACGAGAAACGCGCGGCCTGGCTGGAGGGCCTGGGCTACCTCATCGCCGCCGGACTCGCCGGCTCCCTGGCCACCTGGGCGGGGGAGCTGCTGGGGTTCGGGCACAATTACTGGGCCATGGTCGCTGCCGTGGTGCCGCTGGTGGGGCACACCACCCGGCACCGCGTCCGCCGCGGCATCCAAAGGATCATCGGCACCATCCTTGGACTGGTGATCCTGGCCGGGATTGTGCTGCTGCACCTGGAGCCATGGCAGACCGTGCTGGTGATGGCCCTGTGCCAGTTCGGGGCCGAAATGTTCATCATCCGCCAGTACCTGCTCGCCCAACTCTTCGTGACGCCCCTTGCCCTCATTTCCACCCTCCTGGTGGTGTCGTCCCCGCCCGACATCCTGCTCCGGGACCGCATCATCGAGACGGTGATCGGGGCCGCCGTCGGCATTTCCGTAGTGCTGGCGCCGGGAGCCTGGCGCCGGTTCCGGGAACGTACGACGACGGGTCCCGGCAAGGTGGCTCAGTCTCCGCCGGCGCGGCAGGGGTAGGCTGGAAGCAGTCCATTGAACGGAAACGGGGTGCGTGGTGGCCAATTCCCCTTCCGGCGACTCCGTGGTGGACCGGATTGTCCGCCTGATCGCCGCGTTTCCGCAGGATGTGGGCGCGCTCCAGCTCTCCGAACTCGCCGAACGCGCCGGGCTGCCACTGACCACCACCCACCGCCTGGTCCGCCAACTCGCCGGACATGGACTGCTCGATACCGGCCCCGGCGGTACGGTCCAGCCGGGTCTCCGCCTATGGGAGCTCGTGAACCGGACGTCCCCGGCGCTGGCGCTGCGCCAGGCCGCGATGCCGTTTATGGAGGACATCCAGCACGTCCTGAACCAAAACGTGAACCTGGCGGTGCTTGACGGCTGGGAGGCGCTTTTTGTGGAGCGGCTGTCCCGGCGCGGTTCGGTGGCCAACCGCGCCCAGGTGGCGGGCCGGATGCCCGTCCATATCTCGTCCGCGGGGCTGGCATTGATGGCCCACCAGGACAGGTCGCTCCAGCGCGAGTACCTGGACCAGTTCGTTGATCCCGACGGGAAGCTCACCAAGGAGGACGTCCGGACCCTGCTGGCCGAAACGGCCCACCAGGGCTTCGCCCAACTGAAAGGTGTGGTGGATCCGGACACTTGGGGGATTGCTGTCCCCGTGCTCAACCGCAAGCAACGTGCGGTGGCATCGCTCGGCGTCGTGGTTCCTTTGCGCGAGATGCGCCTGCAGGCCCTGGTGCCGGCGCTGCAGACAGCTGCCCGCGGCATCGCCCGCCAGCTGGCCGACTCCTAGCGGACCATTCAACGGAATTTCCGTGTCGGGAATCACCACCGGTGGCGCACACTGATTGCCAGACCCACCAGCCCGGCGCCGCCCCCGCGGAGCCCCGCAACGAAGCGAGACACGCCATGCCAGCACGCAAGACCATCACCACCCAGGTGGCCATCATGGGAGCCGGGCCCGCCGGGCTGATGCTCTCCCACCTGCTGGCGAAATCGGGCATCGAGTCCACGGTCATCGAAGTCCGCAGCCACGAGGACATCGCCCACACCGTCCGCGCCGGCATCCTGGAACACGGCACCGTCAACCTGCTGGTGGACAGCGGAGTCTCGGACCGGGTGCTGCGCCAGGGCGACCGGCATGACGGCATCGAACTGCGTTTCAACGGCGAGAGCCACCGCGTGGACTTCAAGGACCTCGTGGGCGAATCCGTGTGGCTGTACCCGCAGACGGACGTCTTCCTGGACCTCGCCGCACGCAGGAAGGACGACGGCGGTGACGTCCGCTACAGCGTCACGGACACTTCCATCCATGATCTTGAGGGCAAGCCCAAGGTCTGGTTCACCGACGCCGACGGCGTGGAGTTCGAGATCCAGGCGGACTTCCTGGTGGGCGCGGACGGTTCCCGCAGCCACTGCCGGTTCCAGATTCCGGAGGCGCACCGCAAGTGGTACTTCCACGAGTACCCCTTCGCCTGGTTCGGGATCCTCGCCGAAGCGCCGCGCAGCTCGGATGAGCTGATCTACGCCAACTCGGACAACGGCTTCGCCCTGATCAGCCAGCGTACCGAGACGGTGCAGCGGATGTATTTCCAGTGCGATCCCAAGGAGAACGTGGCGGAGTGGGATGACGACCGGATCTGGGCCGAGTTCCGCAGCCGCGTCAACGGCAACGGCTTTGAGCTGAAGGAGGGGCCGGTCATCGAGAAGATGGTGCTGCCGTTCCGCAGCTTCGTCCACACTCCCATGCGGCACGGCAACCTGTTCCTTGCAGGGGACGCCGCGCACACGGTTCCGCCCACCGGGGCCAAGGGCCTGAACCTGGCCATCCATGACGTCAAGGTGCTCTTCGAAGGGCTGGACAGCCACTACAACTCCGGCTCGGACCGGCTGCTGGAGACCTACAGCGACCGCGCGCTGGAGCGCGTATGGAAGGCCCAGCAGTTCTCCTACTGGATGACCACCATGCTGCACACACCCGCCGGCGCCGACGACTTCTCCCGCGCCCGGCAGCTGGGTGAACTCCACTCTGTGGTGACTTCCCGGCATGGCATGGCCTACCTCGCCGAGGCCTACACCGGCTGGCCGGGCGCGAGCTAACCCAGCAGCCGCCGGACTGCCGCAGCGATGGCTGCAGCGTCGGGTTGCTCATCGCGCCTGACGGTGAGCAGATGGAGCAGCACGCCGTCACCGTAATCAGCCACGTCCCGGGCACGGGCCGCTGCGTCGGCTATCCCCAACGTGGCAAGGGCCTGCTCCAGGCCGCCCACCAGCCGGAAATGCCCGGCTGTTACCGACTCGGGCTTGTCCAGCGAGAGCGCCATCCGGGCGCGGGTGAGGCCTGCGTGCTGGCCGGCCAGGGCGGTCACCAGGGCGGCCAGTTGACCTGCCAGCTCCTCAATATTCTGCGGGGGACCGGCCGGCCCCTGGTCCTGGAGGAGTGCCGCGTCCAGCTGCTCCAGCCGGTCCAGAACCGCTTCAACGAGGGCAGCGCGGTTCCGGTAGTAGTTGGACGTGGTGCCTTCCGTCAGTTTCGCTGCTGCGTCCACCCCCCGGTGGGTGAGGCCCTTCATTCCCTTGGCAGCCACCACCGTGAGGGCAGCATCCAGCAGTTGGGTCCGGCGGTCAGGCATGCGCTCAGTGTAATTGCCTCTTCCGGTTCACTACAAAAGTAGTAAAATCGCTGCCATGGAGACCATCTCGATTGTTGGCGGCGGCATTGCCGGCCTGGCGCTGGCGTCCTGCCTGGACCCGAACCGCTTCGAGGTGACGGTTTACGAGAAGCGGCCGGCGCTGCCCAGCGTGGGGAACGCGCTGGGGATGTGGCCGAATGCCCAGCGCGCCTTGGCCCGGATTGGCGTGCTGGAGGAAGCCCGGGCGGTCAGCCCGGTGATTGGCAGCGGCTCGGTTCGCAACGCCGCAGGCGAGCCCTGGGTCACCGTCAGTGCCGGGGACATGTTCGCGGTTTCCCGCATCGAGCTGCTGCGGCTGCTTGCTGCGGCCGTCCCCGCTACCGTCCGCCGGGTCACCGACCATGTCCAGGCGCTTCCGGACAAGGGCGGCCTGGTGGTAGGGGCCGACGGCGTGCACAGCCTGGTCCGCCGCGAGGGCTGGGGCAGCCGCAGCGCCGCCAAACTCACGCCCTACCTCGCCCTGCGCGGAACCCTTCCCTCGACAGTCAGCCCGGACGTGGTCGGCGAGTACTGGGGCCGCGGCGACTTGTTCGGCATCGCCTCCGCAAGGGGCGGAATGTTCTGGTACGCCAGCTACCGGTCCACGCTTGGCCCTTACGGCATCGACGCGGCGCCAGCCCTGGAACAGGCCCGGGAGCGCTTCGCGGCGTACGCGCCGGCCGTCCGGGAAGTGCTGGCGGCCGCAACGCCCGAGGCCTGCCTGGTGCAGCGGATCTGGACAACTCCGGGCGTCCGTTCCTTCGTTCGCGGCAGGACCGTGCTCATCGGTGACGCTGCCCATGCCATGGCCCCCACCCTCGGACGTGGCGCCTGCGAATCGCTGGTGGACGCGGTCACGCTGGCTGACCTCCTCAACACGCTGCCTGAGGAGCAGGCACTTCAGGCCTACGACCGGCAGCGCCGCCTGCGGACCCGTGCCCTGAGCGTGGCCTCCTCCGCGCTCGCGCGCGTTGCGCTGGCAGAAGGCGGCCAGCCCGTGCGGGACCGGCTGCTCAGCCTGGCCCGACGGCGGCCGGCGGGTGCCGCCGTCGGCAGCAGTTCCGCAGGCTGATCAGCGGACGGGAGCGGCAGCCTTCCCTGCGTCGTCGTCGGACATCATGCCAAGTGCGGAGCCGGGAAGTGCCGCGGGAGG
Organism: Pseudarthrobacter sp. B4EP4b; assembly: GCF_006680095.1. Lineage (NCBI taxonomy): Bacteria > Bacillati > Actinomycetota > Actinomycetes > Micrococcales > Micrococcaceae > Pseudarthrobacter > Pseudarthrobacter sp. B4EP4b. Next base: position 88,881 of record NZ_VHIJ01000006.1, read on the forward strand.
AGGCGCTGCAGGCAGCCGCTTTTTGCCCAGCCCTTTCCGCCCGGACCGGCCGTACACCAGGTACATGGTGATACCAGTGATGACCATGAGCAGCACCGTGTAGACAAAGGTGTTGGCCACGCCCTCCACGCCTTCTGCTCCGTCAGTGTTGGCCTTGATCACCAGGCCCAGGGGCTGGACGAGTGGGTGGGCGAGGAAGATGGCGGTGTCGTAGTCATCCAGCAGGCTGTTGAAGTTCAGGGCGGTGATGGCGGCGGCTGCCGGCAGCACCAGCGGCAGGAGGATCCGGCGGAACACGTAGAGGGTTTTGGCGCCCATGATGGCCGCCGCCTCCTCCAGCGAGGAATTCACGGAGGCGAAGGACGCCTTGAGCATCCGGAGCGTAAACGGGATCTTGACCGTCACAAAGGCGATCAGCAGGATCGCCGTGGTGCCGGTGAGGACAGCGCCGCCCACGAGGGGATTCGGGTGGTCGTAACTGACGATCAGGCCCAGGGCAAGCAGCGCCGAGGGCAGGATCCACGGTATGTGCAGCAGGTATTCGAAGGCCGTGGCCACCCAGTTCCGGTACTTCTGCAGCAGGCGGGCCACGAAGAGCAGGCCTGCGACGGCGATCAGGGCTGCCAGGGCGCTGTACACCACGCTGACGATGAACGGCCGCAACCCCGACTGCTGCGTCAGGACCCGCACGTAGTTCTCCAGCGTCAGGCTGCCCAGGGAGAGTTGCCCGGTCTGGATGGCGGCGCCGTCGGCAAAGGAATACAGCACAATCAGGAGTACCGGCAAGGTGTATACGGCAAAGAGCAGGTACGCCAGGGTGTGGACCACCACGTTGGCTACCTTATTGGTGATCTGCTGCTTCTGCAGCGCCGAGGACACCTTTGACACCGAAAAGTACGTGCCCCCTTTTTCGAGCCGGGACATCACGGCGAGCATCAGGATGGTGGCCACGCCCAGGATGACCGCCAGCAGGGCAGCGAGGTCGCGGGAGGTGGGGCTGTTGGTGAAGGTCAGGATCATCGGCGTGATGGTCTGGAAGTCCCGGCCGCCCAGCACCTGCGGGGCACTCAGGGCGCCGAGGCCGGTCAGGAAGGACAGAATGGTGACGGCGAACAGCGTGGGCTTGAGCATGGGCAGGACAATCCGGCGGAGGATGGTCCAGGTGGAAGCGCCGAGGTTCCTGGCCGCTTCCACGGTCTGGTAGTCGATGCCCTTCAACGCGTTGGCCACAAACAGCATGTGGTTGGTGGTGGTGGCAAAAGTCATGACCACCAGGACCGCGAAGAAACCCGAAAACCAGCCCGGGTCCAGGCCAGGGAACACCTTGACCAGCAGGGATGTGACAATGCCTTTGTCGCCGTAGATGAACTTGTACCCGGCCGCCAGCACAATGCCGCCGTAGATGAACGTGGAGGCGTAGCCCAGAAACAAAATCCTGGATCCCCTGATCCTGAAGTAGTGCGTCACCAGGACAATGAAGACTCCCACCAGGTTCACCGTGATGGACAGTGCCACGGCGAGCAGGAAGCTGTTCCCCAGGGCTTTCATGGCGCGTTGGGAGGAGAACAGTTTCTCCGCGGCCCGGCCGGAGAAACTGCCGTCCGGGAAGAACGTCGCCATCAGGATATTCACGTTGGGCCACACCAGGAACGCGGCGATGAACCAGGTGAGGACAACGCCCACCACCAGGATGAAGGGGGAGCGGGCCATGCTGCGGACCGGCGTGCCGCTCATGGCAGCGGTACCGCCTGGTCTTCCCGCTCCAGCGCCCTGCCTGTCGCAGGGTGGTACTGCAGGACGTGTTCAGGCCGGAGATACACCGTGGCATCACTTCCCGGCTCCGGCTGCGGCCCGCCGTCCTCCCGGACCAGGAGGCGGATATCCGAGCCGTGGCTGCGCACCACGTAGCGGCTGTGCAGGCCATGGTAAGTGCGCGATAGTACCGTGCCGGGAAGTCCGACGGCGGCTCCCCCTTCCGCCCCCGCGTGCAGGGACGCCTTCTCCACCCGCAGGTAGGAGCTGGCGTCCGTGCTGAGCCCCGCTCCTGAACGGCGGTTCAACTCCGCGACGAACTCCGGCGTCAGCGCCGAGCTGTCCCCGATGAAGTTGCAGACGAACTCGGTGGCGGAGTGGTCGTAGATCTCCTGGGGAGTACCTACCTGCTCCACCACGCCCTTGTTGAAGACAGCCACCCGGTCGCTCATCGCCAGCGCCTCGTCCTGATCGTGCGTGACGTAAACAGTGGTGATGCCGAACTGGCTTTGCAGGTCCTTGAGCTGCTGCCGCAATTGGTGCCGCAGCTTCGCGTCCAGGTTGGACAGGGGTTCATCCAGCAGCAGGATCTTGGGCCGCAGGACCAGTGCACGCGCCACCGCCACGCGCTGCTGCTGCCCGCCGGACAGTTCTGCTACGTTCTTGGCCAGCTGATCATCGCTGAGCTCCACCCGCCGGGCGATGTCCCGGACCATGTGGTCGCTGTCCGCCGGTTTCTCTTTCCGTACCCGCAGGCCGAAGGCAATGTTTTCCCACACGCTCATGCTGGGGAAAAGGGCATAGTTCTGGAACACCATGCCCACCTGCCTCCTGTCGCTGGGAAGCCTGGTGACATCCTTGCCGTCCACCCGCACTGTGCCCTTGGATGGCTGGATGAAACCGGCCAAGGTGCGCAGCGCCGTCGTCTTTCCGCAGCCCGACGGTCCCAGCAAGGTGAAAAACTCGCCGGGCCGGACGTGCAGGTCCAGGTTCGGGATGGCGGTGAAATCGCCAAAGGAAACTTCGATGTTGTCCAAGCGGATCATGGCTAACCTGTCTGGTGGAACCGGAAGCGGGCGGGGCTGAACCGGTTACGTCATGTACTCGAGCTCGATCTTCTCCACCCAGGCGCCCATGTTTTCCTGCACGAATTCCCAGTCGATGTCCTGCTGCTTGAGGTCGGCGAAGAAGTCCACCACCTCCGGGTTGGCTTTGGACTGGGCGGTCTTGTTCACCGGCATGGAGTTGAACTTCTGCGCAAACTCTCCCTGCACGTCGGAGCTGCCGAACCAGTCGATGAACTTCTGCGCCTCATCCTTTTTCTTGGTGCCCTTCACCAGGGCTATCTGCTCCACGGCAAGGGGAACGCCGGCGGAAGGAATCACGGTCTCAACGTTTACGTTGAAGGACTTTTCGCGGTCGGCAATGATCGACGACGGCATCTGGCCCATGTCCACTTCGCCGGAGGCGATGCGGGCAAACAGGTCAGTCTTGGCAACAGCGGGGCTGCCGTTCTGGAAGTACTGCTCCACCTGCTTCCAGCCTTCATCCGAAATGCCCAAATCGCCGGAGTCGTCACGGTAACGGCTGAGGATGCCGGCGAAAACCAGCTGGGCTGTGGCAGTGCCCAAGCCCGTTACACGCTCGTAGCGGGCTTTGAATTCGTCCTTCGTCCAAAGGTCAGTCCAGTCCCGGGGCGCGGCATCCTTGGAAATTTTGTCGGAGTTGTAGCCCAGGAGGATGGCCTGCTTGACCAACGGCCAATAGGTTTCGCCGTCCCCCAATTCCTTATCCACGTCGCCGGCCCACGCGGGCTCGTACGGTTCAAGCGCGCCTTCGGCTTTGATCTGGGAGAAGTACATGTTGTTCAGCCCGAATGCGATGTCCGCAATCGGATTGTTCTTCTCGGCGATCAGTTTGTTTGTGGCGTCAGCGCCGCCAGCGCCCACGATCTCGATCTTGAAGCCTGCTTCCGCAGCCTTTGCGCTCAGCCAGTCGCCGCGGCCTTCGCCGTTGGAGTTGGTGTAAACCACCAGTGTTTCGCCGGAACCACCGGCAGCAGCCGGTGACGAATCGGCCGGGGCAGCGGGGGACGTTCCGCCCCCGCCGCATCCCGCGAGCAGGGCAACGGCGACGGCGGCGGCAGCCAAAGTGTGGAATTTACGCACGATCAGGACTCATTTCTGGACTGGAATCGGAGCATGTCCGGCCAGCCTATAGCCGGGCATGGCGAAAATCCGGCTTTATTGCTATCGATTCGATAAACAGCCGGACTGTCCACTGTGGTCCAGTTCGAGAAACGGCTTGCGCCCCGCGCGTAAACCTGGGGTTAACTCTCGTTGCCGCCGGCCGCCGTCGTGCAGTCCTTGAGTCAGTCCTGTTGGAGCGCGTCCGTCAGGTGGTGCGTGGGAATCCTGTCCCGGTCGTAGGTGATTTCGGTGTAGCCGTGCGGCTCCGGCTTGCCGGAGGCGTCGAGGTTGACGAAGACGATCTCCTCAATGGTCAGGATGCTTTGGCGTGTGATCATGTTCCGGACCTCGGCCCGCATGGTCAGCGACGTCCGGCCGAAACGGGTGGCGGTCAGCCCCATCTCGACCAGGTCGCCCTGGACGGCGGAGCTGACGAAGTTGATTTCCGAAATGTACTTCGTGACCGCGCGGCCGTTGCCGAGCTGGAGGATGGCATAAATGGCAGCCTCCTCATCGATCCACTTCAGCAGGCTGCCGCCGAACAGCGTGCCGTTGGCGTTCAGGTCCTCGGGCCGGACCCACTTTCGGGTGCGGAAGGTGATGTCTGCTGATTCCATAGGCAGAGGTTAGCTGAGGTGCGTCGGCGCCAACGAGTATGACGGCCAGGTCCCGCTGCTAGGCCATTGCTGTGTGCGCTGCGCTGCGCGCATGGATGGTCTTCGCGTAGCAATATGAGTGTTCAACGCCTACGTAGGGGCCAAAGTTGGGAACGGGTTCAAAGCCGGAGTTCTCGTAGAAGTTCCGTCCGTCGGGCTGGGCGGAACCGGCTTCGGCCTTGATGCGGGTGATTCCCTGTTTGAAGGCTTCGGCTTCCAGGGCAGCAAGGATGGAGCTGGCCACGCCCGAGCCGCGGGTGTAGGGCAGGACGTAGAGGCGCTTGATTTCCGCCGTCGTCGGGTCAAGGAGCCGCAGGCCGCCGCAGCCCACGGGCTGGCCGGAGCCTTTGTCGTACGCCACGAGGAACACTGCGCAGTCAGCGCTCGACGGGGGCGGGCCTGGTTCGTGGTCCGGCGTGCCAAAGCGGGCGTCGAGTTCGGCCTGCTGGGCGTGGCGAAGGTCGGCGCCCACCGGGTTGGACCAGGCGACCTGCCGGATGTTCAGCCGGGGATTGGTCTGCATGTCTGCCTCGATTCGCCGAAGGGATATGCCTAACAAGGCTAAGAGGCGCGGGTTACGCGGGTGTTTCTTCCCCGTAAGCGGCCGGATAACGCTGCGCGCTAATTCGCTTGGCTGACTAGTTATTAGTTGGTCTAGGATATTTTTATGCGCTCCACAGGCAATGAAGGCTCCGGATATTGGTATGGCCCGGACGGGCAGTTGGACTACAGTGCGGCTGTGCTGAAGTCGCTGCGCGACTACCGCGCGGCCGAGACTGCTGTCCGACGGTCCACGCGCGACTCCATGGGCATGGGGGAGACGGACATTCTCGCGCTGCGCTACCTCCTCCGCGCCCAGGCTTCAGGCAGGAGTGTGGCCCCCAAGGACCTGAGCCAGTTTCTGGGAATCACCAGCGCTTCCACCACTTCGCTCATCGACAGGCTTGCAGCGAGTGGCCACGTCCGCCGTGAGGCGCACCCCACGGACCGGCGCTCGGTAGTAGTGGTTCCCACACCAGAGTCGGACCAGGAGGTCCGGGTGACTCTTGGTGCGATGCACCGGCGCGTGATGGCGGTTGCGGAAGGGCTCAGCGCTGAGGAGGCCCGGGTGGTGGTCGACTTCCTGCAGACCATGACCGAAGCCCTCGAGCATCTCGATGAAGGGCATATAGAAAGTAACTAGGCGGGCTAGCTAGATGGCCTAGCAATATGTATGCTTACGATCAGTTCCTGAACCCCAGCAGACCGGAGTCGTGAGTGCGTTGGTTACTTTTACTGAGCTTGGTTCCCCTGACATCTTTGCGGGCCGGACATCGCTGAACGGCTTTCCGACGACTGATGGGCCCGCCGGGCTCGCCGCCGTCCACTGCGGTACCAGCATGGAGCTGGTTACCCCGGCGGTGGGACCGCCCGCCGTCGGCTACACCTTTGGGCCGGACGACGGCGGCAGTGTCCAGCTGCCGCCGGTGTGGCGCTGCGGCTGTGGCTTCCAGCTGGACGCAGGTCTGGGTGCAGCCCACATCCCCGCCCTGTCTGCATGAGCACCCATGCCCTGGTGGTGGGGCAGAAGCCGGCCACGCTCCTGTCCGGGGCAACCGTGGCGGCTCGCTACGAGCTCAAGGAACGGCTGGGCCGCGGTTCGCTCGCTGAAGTCTTCCGCGCCGTTGACCGTGAGGGCGGCCCGGACGTAGCCGTCAAGGTGGCTGTGGGCGACTCGAGGAAACACTTCAAGCGGACCACGAACGAAGCCGACGTCCTTTCTGGATTGGACCATCCGTCGATCATCAGATTTATCACGCAGGGCGTGATGCCTGCCGGGACACCGCTGGCCGGCCGTCCCTTCCTGGTCGAAGAACTGGCCCTGGGAGCGAGCCTCTCCGAAGTGATCCACACGCACCCGCCCCAGGCCCCCGATGTTGCCGCCTGGGCCTGCGGCCTCTTTGGAGCGCTGGCCCACCTGCACGAAAAGGACCTGGTGCACCGTGATATCAAGCCTGCCAACCTGATGCTGAGCGGTCTTCGGAGAAGTCCTGTGCGCATCATCGACTTCGGCATCGTTGCTGCGGCGGGTTCGCCTCCCGAACCTGGCATCTCATCGGGAACGGTGCACTATATGAGCCCTGAGCAGGCTGCAGGCGGACCGGCGCGGACCACCTGGGATGTCTATGCCATGGGACTGGTGCTGCTGGAGCTGCTGACCGGAGCCAAGGCTTTCCCCGGCACAGCCATCGAGTCGCTGGTGGCCAGGACTCTCCGAAGCCCCGCCGTTCCGGACTCCCTTGGACCTGGCTGGTGCAACCTGCTCCAGGCCCTGACGGCCATGGACAGCGCTGCACGGCCGACCGCTGCCGAGGCCGCCGCAATGGCCGGCCGGCTGGTACGCACACCACCTGCGAAGGCGAGCGGTCCCTGCAGGAAATTGACCGTGTTCCCCTCGCGCCGGATCGGGCAGCCGGCTTAGGGCTCCGCCACGTTCTTTCCAGTGGGATCCTCGGCGGTGGGATCAGCAAGGGCCAGGCCGCCCACGGGGCTGCCGTCCCAATGGAGGAGCTTCCAGCCGTTGCCCGGATCGCCTTCCAAGGCCACGATTCCGGTGTTGGCCAGTACGTGCTTCGCGGCGAACTCGTGGTCCGCGCCGTTAGCCCGGCGTCCGGCCCAGGTGCGAATGGCCGCACCGTGGCTGACCACGGCCACGGTGGCCTCCCCGCCGGATGCCCGTTCCAGAACGGTTGCGATGGCGGCGTCGAAACGCCCGAAAAATTCGTGCCCGTCCGGACCTGCAGGCATCCGCCGGTCAAGGTCTCCTGCGGCCCAGGAAATCACCGTTCCCATGTACCGCTTGTGCGATTCGTGGTCCGTCAGCTTTTCCAGCGACCCCGCCTCGATCTCATGCAGGCCGTCCAGCACCTCCACGTCCAGGCTTTGCCTCCGGCCCAGGGGCGCCGCGGTGATCTGCGTCCTGATGAGGGTGGACGCGTACAGGGCGTCGATCCGCTCATTTGCCAGCGCCCGGGCCAGGGCTTCCGCCTGCCGTTTACCGAGTTCGGTCAGCCCGGGGCCGGGGTGGGCCGTGTCCAGTTGGCCAAGCACGTTGCCGGGGGTTTGCCCGTGGCGGATGAGGAGCAGCTTCATGCCTCCAGTTTCGCACCTGCGAGCATGCCTCCCGGCCAGCCCCGGGAAAGGCTCCTGCAACAAAAGGCGCCGGGCTCCGCAAAGCCCGGCACCGCCGTCGTACTATTCCTGGCCGCTGCAGCCGGATTACTTGAGGTGGTCCACCAGCTGGTCCGCGATGCCCGTGTACTTGCCGGGCGTCAGCGCTAGCAGGCGCGCCTCGGCATCGGCTGACAGGCCGAGGCCCTGCACGAATTCCTGCATCCGGGCGGCGTCCACGCGCTGTCCGCGGGTCAGGTCCTTGAGCCGCTCGTAGGGGTTCTCCATGCCTTCGACGCCGGCGATCGCCTCGGCGCGCATCACCATCTGGATGGCCTCGCCCAGGACTTCCCAGTTGGTGTCGAGGTCCCCGGCCAGCACATCCTCGGCTACATCCAGGCGTTCCAGGCCCTTGGCGACGTTGGAGATGGCCAGAAGTGAGTGGCCGAACGCCACGCCGATGTTGCGCTGGCTGGAAGAGTCCGTGAGGTCCCGCTGCCAGCGGGAGGTGACCAGCGTCGCGCCCAGGGTGTCCAGCAGGCCGTTGGAGATCTCCAGGTTCGCCTCTGCGTTTTCGAAGCGGATGGGGTTGACCTTGTGCGGCATCGTCGATGAGCCCGTGGCACCTGCCACCGGGATCTGCGCGAAGTAGCCGATGGAGATGTAGCTCCAGATGTCCGTGCAGACGTTGTGGAGGATGCGGTTGAAGCGCGCGACGTCGGCGTAGAGTTCTGCCTGCCAGTCGTGGCTCTCGATTTGAGTGGTGAGCGGGTTCCAGGTCAGTCCCAGGGCCTCGACGAAGGACTTGGACACCTGCTGCCAGTCCGCGCCGGGAACGGATGCAACATGGGCTGCATAGGTGCCGGTGGCGCCGTTGATTTTGCCCAGGTATTCAGTCTTGGCAATGCGGTCCAGCTGGCGGGTCAGGCGATGCGCGATGACCGCCAGTTCCTTGCCGAGCGTGGTGGGGGTGGCGGGCTGGCCGTGGGTGCGCGAGAGCATGGGGACTGCGCGGTTGTCCTGGGCCATTTTGCTGATCTGGGCCACCAGGGCGCGTGCGGCAGGCAGCCACACGTCCTCCACAGCACCCTTGACGCCCAGCGCGTAGGAGAGGTTGTTGATGTCTTCTGAGGTGCAGCCAAAGTGCACCATGGCCGTCAGGTTTTCGATGCCGATGGCGGGCAGGCGGCGGCCGATGTAGTACTCCACAGCCTTCACGTCATGGACAGTGACTGCCTCGATTTCGGCGAGTTCGGCCACTGAGGCGGCGTCGAATTCGGTGACGATCGCGCGGAGCTGCTCCTGCTGCTGCTCGGTCAGGGGACCGGCGCCCGGGAGGACGTTGTTGCTGGTCAGGTGGATGAACCATTCAACTTCGACGGCGACGCGGTCGCGGTTGAGGGCTGCCTCGGACAAGTAATCAACGAGGGGCGCGACGGCAGACTGGTAGCGGCCGTCCAGCGGGCCAAGCGCGATTTTTTCCGGGGACGCGGCGAGGGCCAGGCGTCCTGAGGGCGTACGGGTATCAGCTGTGGCGGCGGTTTCAGGCATGTGCTGATTCTTTCATGAACTGCCGTGGCAGCTTTAGCTGGTTACTTGTCCACATAGCCGACGCCGGTGGTTGGGTACCCGCGTTGTCCTCCGTAGCGTTCATGCCAGGCGGATCAGCGGGGCCGCCTTGCGTAGAAAGGTGGTCGGTTGATGGGCAGCCAACTGGCGGAGGCAGACCTGCAACAGGAGATGCTGCGCGTCTCGCAGGTGAGGGCATTGGCCGAACGGGTGGCCGTCTGCGTTGTCCGCGGTGAGGACGTTGTGGACAGCTTCAGGGAAATCCAGCTGCTGCAGTGGGAGTCCCCGGCAGGCCGCGCATACCGGGACGCGGTTTTGCTTCAGTCGGCAGCCCTGCGCCGTGCGCTGGAAGCCTTGATGGAGGCCAGGGCTGCGGTGGAGCGGCACAGCCAGGAGACCTTCACTGCCGGCTGCACGTCTCCGGCTGCGCGCTGATGTCTGAGGTGATGCCCTCAGGCAGCGGCTCCATCCACCTGTCCGGCCCTCCCGACGACGGATTCCTCACCATCCGCGGTGGTGTGGGCGGCATCAGGTTCCAGCTCGAAGAGCTGACGGGCGGCGCTGAGAAGCTCGATGAGCTGGCGGACAAGCTCTCTGGACTGGAGGTTGAAATCCGCCGGATCTGGGAGGACCTGGTGCCTTTCCAGGACTTGCCCCGATGGTCGGGCAGCCTGGCGATGAACGCCGTCGACGAGTCCGAGCGGTCCATTCAAAAAGTGCGGACTGAGCTGCAGCGCATCAGCAGCCACGTTCGGGCCTGCAAGCAGGAGTACGAAGTGGCGGAAGCCGTGGCGGGGACGTACAGCAACCCCGACCGGCCACTCATCGCCGCTGAGCTGGAGATGCAGTCAGACTTCTGGCGGACGGGATTCCTGAACAGAACGGCTGTTGAGAACCTGACTGCGCTGGCGGTTCCCGCAACTCCCCTCGCCAAGATGCTGGTGGAGGCTGCGTATCCAGGAATGAGGCCGCGGCCCATTGAAGTCCAGCCGCAAGAAAGCATTCCCATTGATTTCGATCCTTCTCCCGCGGGTCTGCTGGAACGTATCCGGCTGATTGAAGCGCGAGGAGCCGGCTTCATCGAGGTGGTCGAGGTCGAGAACGCAGGACAAAAGGCATACGTGGTGGTAATTCCCGGCACGCAACTGAACACACCGGACGAGAATCCATTCGGCTTGAACGGAATAGTCGAGGGCGTTGGCAACCGTTCCGGCAATGTGAGCGAGGCGGTTCTTGAGGCGCTGAAAGCGGCCGGCGCCCAAAAGGGCGCCACGGTGGTGGCAGCGGGCTACAGCCAGGGTGGGATCCACGCGATGAACCTGGCTGCGAACGAAGATTTCCTGAGCGATTACGACCTGAAATACGTGCTGACAGCAGGGTCACCCGTGGCAGGAATCAGGCCGGATCCCGGCGTCAGCACCCTCCATCTGGAGCATCGGACCGACTGGGTTCCCGGCACCGACGGAGCACCCAACAGGGACGCCAGGAACCAGGTAACGGCGACTATGAACAATGATTTGTACGCTCAAACTGGGGAGCGGGTGGGTATTGGTCCGGGTCACCAGCTCAGCAGCTACCAGGACGGAGCCCGGGCAGTATCAGCCAGCAATGATCCCTCACTGCTGGCGTCCACGGCAGCACTCGGTGCGGCATTGGGAGCGGGCGGAACAGCTACGGCCACACGGTTCTCCCTGTCCCATACCAAGGGTCCCACGGAGAATCTCCACACGGCGGACAACCGAAGGCAGGAGCGCGGGTACGGCGGACGGTAGCGGGCGCAGCACCATCGCTGAGTTAGCTACCGTCGGGTGCCGGTAATCCTGCCGGCTACGAGTGAGACCAGGGTGATGATGATCGCCGCCAAAACGGCGGTCCAGAAGAAGGAATCGATGGTGAAGTGCACCGGAGTGTAGCTGCTGATCCAGGAGGTCAGGTAGAGCATCGCAGCATTGATCACGATGGTGAACAGGCCGAGAGTCAGGATGGTGAGGGGCAGCGCGAGGAGGCTCACCAGGGGGCGGACCAAGGCATTTACCAGGCCGAAGATGAGGCCGATGAACAGGTAGGCGAGGACAATCCCGATGGTGTCCGTCCCCTGTGTCACGCCGGTCTTTGCCACCGCATCCGCTGTGGCGGAGCTGGAGATCTCCAGCCCTGGCAGTATCCAGCCCGCCACCCAGAGGGCGAGGCCATTGATCAGTACCCGGGCGATCAGTCTCATAGGCCCATGGTTTCACACCGTCCTAGGGTTGGCTCAAAGGCAGACTGCCGGCCGCGGGCTCCCGGCTCGCCTTTCAGGTGCCCGAATCACTCAACCTGATCCCCGGCACAATCCAGCCTTCCCTCCGGCATCGGGAGAAGTAGGCTGGTCTCCATGACGTCATCAAACGCCCTTGCCGGGGGTATCCAGCCGCGTCCTGTGGTGGCAAGGCTGCCACGCTACGCCGCGGGCAAACCTCCCGCGGCCGTGGAGGGACTGGCCAGCTACAAGCTGTCGTCGAACGAAAACCCGCTGCCTCCCATCCCCGCGGTTGTCGAGGCCATCGCGAGGCAAACGGACTTCAACCGCTACCCCGACCCCTTGAGCAGCCGCCTGCGCACCGAGCTGGCCGGATTCCTCGGTGTTCCCGCCGAGGATATTGTCACCGGCGCCGGAAGCCTGGGCGCGCTGAACCAGCTGCTGGCAGCGTTCGCGGGGCGGAATGAAGACGGCAAGCCGGATGAAGTGGTTTACGCCTGGCGCTCCTTCGAGGCCTACCCCATCAGCGTTGGCCTCTCGGGTGCAGACGGCGTTCCCGTCCCGCTGACCACCGAGGGCCGCCATGATCTCAAGGCCATGGCCGCGGCAGTCACAGCCCGAACCAAAGTGATCCTCCTGTGCACCCCGAACAATCCCACCGGTCCTGCCCTCCGTGCCGCTGAGACCGAGGCCTTCATCCGCTCTGTCCCCGCCGACGTGGTGGTGGTCATCGACGAGGCGTACCAGGAGTTCGTGCGCGAGCCCGGCGCGGTGGACGGGATCAGCCTCTACCGCAAGTACCCGAACGTGGTGGTGCTCCGTACCTTCTCCAAGGCACACGGGCTGGCAGGCCTGCGCGTTGGCTACAGCATCTCCAATCCGGAGCTGACGCAGCACCTGCGGGTCGCAGCCACACCCTTTGCCGTGTCGCAGATTGCGGAAACGGCAGCAATTGTTTCCCTCCAGAATTACCCCCAGGTTGTAGAAAGGGTACAAAGGCTGGTGGATGAGCGGGACCGGGTCACCGCAGGGCTGCGCAGCTTGGGCTGGGCTGTTCCCGACGCGCAGGGAAATTTTGTCTGGCTGGATATCGGCGCCGACAGCATAGGGTTCGCCGAACTGGCGGCCACACAAGCACTGTCGGTGCGGGCATTTGCCGGCGAGGGAGTAAGGGTGAGCATCGGTGAGGAAGAGGCGAACAGCCGGTTTCTCGCGTTGTGTGCGAACTATACAAAGGCCCCGCGCGCTTCCTAGCACTTAACAAGTAGCTTTGCGCTTAGTTACTGAGGATAAAGTTAGGATCAGTAAGCCAACATATATGCCGTAAGGGGAATCTATTCCCTTCAAGGCATATATCCCAGCGACATTGCATTGCATCCGGATGCGGCAAGCAAGGAGACGGTATGGGCACACATCTGCCTTCCACCGAGTTCGACGGAACAGCTGTAGACGATCAGCGCGAGGCTGATGCCGAAGCAGTCATGGGTGAGCCCCCGGCACCGATGGTCCAGCTCCTCGGCCCGGACGGGAAGCTGGGCTTCGATCCTGTGTTTACGGACTACGCCAGGAAACTGACCCCGGAGGTGCTCCGCGGACTCTACGCTGACATGGCCGCCATCCGCCGGTTCGACGTCGAAGCGACTGCCCTGCAGCGCCAGGGCCAGCTGGCCCTCTGGGTTCCACTGACAGGCCAGGAAGCCGCACAGATTGGTTCCGGCCGCGCAAGCCAGCCGCAGGACTACATCTTCCCCACCTACCGTGAACACGGTGTTGCCCTTACCCGCAACGTGGACTTGGCCGAGCTCCTACGCCAGTTCCGGGGTGTTTCCAACGGCGGCTGGAACCCCAAGGACACCAACTTCCACCTGTACACCCTGGTCCTGGCAGCACAGACACTTCATGCGGTGGGATATGCCATGGGAATCCAGCGGGACCAGAAACTGGCCGCCGCCACTGCCGCCGGAACCGGAAATCCGGCCGCTGAGCCGGCCGCGGCGGTGATCGCCTACTTCGGTGACGGCGCCAGCTCCGAAGGCGACGTCCACGAATCCATGGTGTTCGCCTCCTCCTACAACGCCCCCGTGGTGTTCTTCTGCCAGAACAACCATTGGGCGATCTCTGTCCCCACCGAAGTGCAGACCAAGGTGCCGCTGTCCAACAGGGCCAAGGGGTACGGCTTCCCCGGTATCCGGGTTGACGGCAACGACGTCATCGCGGTCCACGCCGTCACGGAATGGGCCCTGGAGCACGCACGCCAGGGCAAGGGCCCCGTCCTGATTGAGGCCTTCACCTACCGGGTGGGCGCGCACACCACAGCGGACGACCCCACAAAATACCGGCAGGCAGCAGAAGAGGACGCCTGGAAGGCCAAGGACCCCCTGGCCCGCCTGGAGAAGTACCTGCGCTCCGAAGGCATGGCGGACCAAGAATTCTTCGCCAAGGTCAAAGCCGATGGGGATGAGCTCGCCGCCTACGTCCGCCGCACCACGCACGACCTCGAGACCCCGGACATCCGCACCGCCTTTGCCAACACGTACGCTGAAGCCCATCCACTGGTAGCCGAAGAACTCGCATGGTTCGAGGAATACTCGGCCGGGTTCGCAGGCGAGGAGCCGGAAGAAGAGCCGGCCCGGCAGGCAGTATCAGCCCAGGCGTCCCCAAAGGCAGGCCACTGATGACCACCATGACCATTGCCAAGGCCATTAACGAAGGCCTCCGCACCGCACTGACAGACCATCCCAAGGCCTTGCTGATGGGCGAAGACATCGGTGCCCTGGGCGGCGTCTACCGCGTGACGGACGGCCTGATCGGCGAGTTCGGTCCCGACCGCGTAGTGGACACACCGCTGGCCGAATCCGGCATCATCGGCACCGCCATCGGCCTGGCGCTGCGCGGCTACACCCCAGTCTGCGAGATCCAGTTCGACGGCTTCGTATTCCCGGGCTTCAACCAGATCACCACGCAGCTGGCAAAGATCCACTCCCGCAGCAACGGCAACCTCAGCGTCCCCGTGGTCATCCGCATCCCCTACGGCGGGGGCATCGGATCCATCGAGCACCACTCCGAATCGCCCGAGGCGCTCTTCGCCCACACTGCCGGGCTCCGGATCATCACCCCGTCCAACCCCCACGACGCCTACTGGATGATCCAGCAGGCAGTCCAGTGCCAGGACCCCGTGATCGTTTTCGAACCGAAGCGGCGCTACTGGCTCAAGGGCGAAGTTGACGTTGAGGCTCCCGGCGCGGCCGGTGATCCCTTCAAGGCCCATGTCCTGCGCTCCGGCACAGACGCCACCATTGTGGCCTACGGACCGCTGGTTCCGGTGGCCCTCGCGGCAGCCAACGCCGCAGAGGAAGACGGACACAGCCTGGAGGTCATCGACCTGCGCTCCATCTCGCCCATCGACTTCGACACCGTCACCGCCTCGGTCCAAAAGACCGGCAGGCTGATTGTGGCCCACGAGGCCCCCACCTTCGGCGGGATTGGCGGTGAGATTGCGGCCCGGATCAGTGAGCGCGCATTCCACTCGCTGGAGGCACCCGTGATCCGCGTCGGCGGCTTCCACATGCCCTACCCCGTTGCCAAGGTGGAGGAAGACTACCTTCCGGACATCGACCGCATCCTCGAGGCGCTGGACCGCGCCCTCTCCTACTGAGGACACCATGACCCTGAACAAGTTCAACCTCCCTGACGTGGGCGAGGGCCTCACTGAGGCGGAAATCGTCTCCTGGAAAGTGAAGCCCGGTGACGCAGTAGCCATCAACGACGTCCTCTGCGAGATCGAGACCGCCAAGTCGATCGTGGAACTGCCCTCACCCTTTGCCGGCACCGTCAGCGAACTTTTGGTCCCCGAAGGCATCACCATCGACGTTGGTACAGCCATCATCAGCGTCAGCGACGATGTTTCCGGCGACCCCACGCCGGCTGACGTGCGGGCTCCCGAAGCCCCCGTCCAGCCGCTGTACGGCAAGCTCCCGGCGGACGTGCCGGAAGAAGCAACGGCCGACGGCGGCGGGCCGGGCAGTCCCCTGGCCGGCGGTCCGCTGGTGGGTTCCGGACCCAAGGCAGACGCCGTCAAGCGCCGGCCGCGGAAGACCGCGCCCGCCGACTCCCACACGCTCAACGCCCCGGAGGTGGAGCCCGTCCAGCCCCGCTCCTCCAACAGCGACGCGGCGGAACCGGAGAGTGCGCCAGCCGCCGCAGCAGGCCCAACCGGCGAAACCCTGGACCAACGGCCCACGTTCGGCGGTGCCATCACCGGACTCGTCAACAAGGTCCTGGCAAAACCTCCGGTCCGCAAGATCGCCCGCGACCTGGGCATCGACCTGGCAGACGTCGTGGCAACAGGCCTGCGCGGCGAGGTGACCCGCGAGGACCTGGTCAGCTACCAGGCACAACGGGACGCCGAACTGGACAAGGCGGACGGATTCTGGGGCAAGGCCGGAAAGCCCCAGGACCAGCGCATCGAGCAGATCCCCGTCAAGGGGGTCCGCAAGGCGACGGCCAAGGCAATGGTGGACTCGGCCTTCTCGGCACCGCACGTGAGCATCTTTGTGGACGTGGACGCCAGCCGCACCATGGAATTCGTCAAGCGGCTCAAGGCCTCCAGGGACTTCGAAGGCATCCGTGTCTCCCCCCTGCTCATCCTCGCCAAGGCCGTGATCTGGGCGGCTGCCCGGAACCCCAGCGTCAACGCCACCTGGGTGGACACCGCTGAAGGTGCCGCCGAAATCCATGTCAAGCACTACATGAACCTGGGTATCGCCGCGGCAACACCGCGCGGCCTGATGGTGCCGAACATCAAGAATGCGCAGGACCTGTCGCTGAAGGAGTTGGCGCTGGCCCTGAACAACCTGGCCACCACGGCAAGGGCCGGAAAGACCCAGCCGGCCGAAATGCAGGGCGGAACGCTGACCATTACCAACATCGGCGCGCTGGGCATCGACACCGGCACCCCGATCATCAACCCGGGCGAAGTGGCCATCGTGGCCTTCGGAACCATCAAGCAGAAGCCCTGGGTGCTGGACGGGGAAGTGATCCCGCGCTGGATCACCACCCTGGGCGGCTCGTTCGACCACCGCGTGGTGGACGGCGACCTGTCCGCCCGCTTTATGGCCGACGTCGCCGCTATCCTGGAGGAGCCGGCGCTCCTGCTGGATTAGGAAACATGGTCATCAACGCCGGCGCCATCCGTGCCAAAAACCGGATTGCCGGGTGGATCACCGAGGTGTTCCAGCCCCCCGTGGTGGTGAGTGTGCAGCTGCTCGTCAGCCCCCTCACCCAGCCGGGGTTTCCCGGCACCATGGCGTACGGGGCGCTGGCAGCATTATTCGTGTGCGTCATCCCGCTCCTCCTGCTCCTGGTCCTGGTGCGGCTGGGAAAGGTTACCGATCATCACGTCAGCGACCGGAAGCAGCGCGCGCCCGTGCTGCTGATGACGCTGGGATCGATCGTGGCAGGACTGCTGGTGCTGGAAGCTGCAGGGGCACCGGAGAGCGTCGTTGCCATGGTTCTTGCCGTGGTGGGCGGGGTGGTGGTGCTGGCCGGCGTCAGCCCGTTCTGGAAGATCAGCGGGCATGCGGCCGCGATATCCTCGTCCGTCGTGATTGCCGTCATGATGCTCGGCCCGGCCTGGCTTCCGTTGCTCCTGCTTATCCCCGCCGTGGGCTGGTCCCGCGTGGTGCTGCGGGCCCATACGGCGGCTCAGGTGGTTGCCGGGTCACTGTTCGGCGGCGTGGTGATGGCCGGTATCTGGTGGCTGCTGCAAGGCTGGATGGTGCCTTAGCCCGGGGAACGAACCCGGGAGCCTCAGAAAGTCGAGTAAGCGGTAAGCATTTCGATGGTGGTGGGATCGGCCATGGTTCCAAGGGAAACGGCTGCCGCGATCATCAGCCCGCCAAGTACGGCTCCCGCACTGCCCAGGGCGGTCAGGAGCTTCCAGTCTTCCCGCAGAACGCTGGCCACAGTGGCCGGCATGTCCAGGCCGGGAACAATCAGGTTGGGCGCGCTGTCCACGCTTCCGTCATCCAGGAGTGCAACCACGGTGCCGTTGCCGCGGTCAACCCGCATAGAGCAGATGTGGTTGCCGTGCCGGGCCAGGAGGATGTCGTGGCCTACGAGCTGGCGGCGCTGGAGAGTGAGCAATGGGGCCCCTTGATAATGGAGGAAGGTGGGTGTCCGCGCCGTTGGGGGCTTATCCAATTTTATCGTTGCGCCCACAGCATAAAGGGCGTAAAAGGGCGTGAGAACGGACACCCACCGGGGCGACTTCCGCCACCCCGGGGCGTGTCCGCGGTAACTGTCAGTCGGCGTCGTAGGTGTTGGCGATGTAAACGTCGCAGGGAGCGTTGTGGGCCACGCTGTTGGCAACGCTGCCCAGCACCCGGCCAATACCCTGCATGCGCCGGTTGCCAACCACGATGATCCGCGCTTCCATCCGCAGGGCCTCCTTGATGAGGGCATCCGCCGGGCGGCCCCGGGCTGCCGAGTAGGTCACCTTGATGTCCCGGCCCAGGGATTCGGCAACGGTGCGGGCCACATGCTCAGCGGCGTCGGCGTCGGAAACGATCCACTGGTCGCTGCCGCTGCCAAAGACTTCGGTGCGGTCGCTGTCAAAGGCCGAGACCACGTGAAGTGACGCGCCCAGCGCAGCAGCCAGGTCCCGGGCCGACTCCGCAGCCTTCTTTGCCGTACCGCTGCCGTCCACCCCTACAACGATGATTCCGCTCATGTATTGCTCCTTTGCTTGGTATGCGGGCTTAAGTCCGGTGAGCCCTACGCTACAGCCCGGCGATGGCTTCCCGCAGTACCGGCGCCAGGCGGCGCACACCCTCGGTGATCGCCTCCGGAGGCACGGCGCTGTAGGCGAGGCGCAGCTTATTGGACGGCTCGTCCGACGGCGTGAAGGCGGCGCCGGGGATGAACACCACTCCGGCGTCGATCGCCTTGTGCAGCAGCGGGTAGGTGTCCACGCCCTCGGGCAGTGTCACCCAGACGAAAAAGCCGCCTTCGGGAGTGGTCCAGCTGGTCCCCGGGGGCATGTGCTCCTCGAGGGCATCGAGCATGGCGCGGCAGCGTTCGGCGTACAGTCCGCGGTAGGTCTCCACCTGGCCCTTCCAGTCATACTCCCGCAGGTACGCGGAAACCATCATCTGGTTCAGCGCGGGCGGGCAGAGCGTGACCGATTCTGCCGCGAGGTAATACCGGCGCTGGAGATGCTCCGGAACCAGGGCCCACCCAATGCGCAGGCCCGGGGCGAAGATCTTGGAGAAGGACCCCAGGTAGATAACGTCCCCCGGATTCTCAGCGCGGAGCGGTGGAAGCAGTTCGCCTTCGAAGCGCAGGAGCCCGTACGGGTTGTCTTCCAGGACTAGAATATTCGCCCTGCTGCATATATCCACGATCTGTTGCCTCCGGCTCCGGGCGAGGGTAATGCCGGAGGGGTTGTTGAAGTTGGGGATCGTGTACAGGAACTTGATGTTTTTCCCGGCCAGCTGCAGGGCCGCGATCCTGGCCTCCAGCAGGTCCGGGACCAGGCCGTCCTGGTCCATCTCCACCGTTTCCACCTGGACCTGGTACGCCTCGAAGGTATTCAGGGCGCCCACGTAGGTGGGGTCTTCCACCAGGACCACATCTCCGGGGTTGCAGAAGACTTTGGTGGCCACATCCTGCGCGGACTGCGATCCTGCGGTAATCACCACGTTTTCGGGCCGTGCGTCGAGGATGCCTTCTGCCGCCATCACGTCGCAGATCTGCTCACGGAGTTCCTGGGTGCCTTGTCCGCTGCCGTACTGGAGGGCGGTCAGGCCGTCCGTGGCGATGATGGCGGCAGCGGTGGCGGCCAGCCGGTCGAGGGGCAGGGACTGCAGGTAGGGGCTTCCGCCGGCAAGCGAAACAAGTCCCGGGCGCAGGGAAATATCAAAGACATCCCGGACGGCGGACTGGCGTATGTTGGCCGCGCGCTCTGAAAACAAGTCCTCATGGCGGTGGGCGGACGTGGCTGCCCGCTCGATGGCATCTATGGCTTCGGCGGGCAGCGTCCGTGCTGCGGCGTCCAGTGTCTCATGGGTCACATCCACAGGATACAGCCGGGAGTTGCCGACTAGGCAACATTCGTTTATTCGGAGCTTGATCTCGGGGACAACGTGGAGGAACAGGAGCACGTAGGCCGGTCAGTCGAGGCGCAACGCTTCGGCCAGGCCGTTGCCGTTTACATAGATTTCGGCACGGATGGCTCCCACGGCTGCCACCGCTGTTTGGGTCAGTTGCGCTTCCACCCGGGGGATGTCGCAAACCCCACCCAGCCGGAGTGTTCCGGCCAAATACACCGTGACGGTGGTGCCATCGAAGCTGCCTGACAGGAACTTCAGGTCGGAGTTGGTCAGGGCGTTGTAGGTCTTGCGTGCCGGCTTGGGCAGCACTGCTTCGGTTGGTGCTTCGAGCAGTGCCCCCACTGCGGCAGGCAGAGGCTCCTCTGCGGCGGGACTGGTGCGGGCCACCCCCACCAGGCTGTCATTGCAGCCGAAGCGCACGCCGTTGGTTCCGCCGTCGTCCAGCAACACGTAATAGGCCGTCACTGCCTGCACCGCCGCTGCCCTGCCTGAGGGGGCCGGCGCGGATGTCGCTGGACTTTGCGACGCCGGTACTTCCGGTGTGCCAGGGACGGGCGCCGGGGTGCCGCCGGGCCCGGTCCCGGTTGAGGCGGCAGGAGCCTGGGCGGCTTGGGTTTCCAGCGCTTCGGGCGTGGGCGCACTTTGGGGCGGCGGGGGGTCCTGTGGCTGGGGC
>NZ_VHIJ01000060.1:0-51324 GCF_006680095.1 Pseudarthrobacter sp. B4EP4b
GGCTACGACACCGCTGGCACCGTGGTAGTGCAGGCTCCCGAACACGTCATCGAGAACGTAAAAGCGATGGCCAAGGCCACCGCCAAGTTCGGCGACGACCAGCGGAAGCTGCGTCAGGTGGTGAAAAAGAAGCCGCCGGAAGGTTTTGTTTCCTGGGGCGAACCCACGTTCAAGCGGCTGGTTGAATCGGTACCGGATCCGTTGACCTCCAGCTTCACCGTGACACATGCCATGCTGATGAACCTGATGGAACGGCCCGGTGACCCGTTCGCCGCGGCCCGGCGGCTCCTGACAGAAAACCACGAAACCAGGTCCTCCCAGCTGCAGCTGATGAAGAAGGCCCTGGGGATCTACCGCGAACTGCTGGCCGCCGAAGTGGTGGAGCGGATTCCGGCCGGGCAGCAGGGGCCGGACGGCCGCACCGTCCGCCTCACCGTCCACCTGCAACCCAACTTTGCCCTCAACCAGCCCCTGTCCCCCTTCGCACTCGCCGCGCTGGAGCTCCTTGATCCGGAGTCGCCGTCGTACGCCCTGGACGTGGTGTCCGTGATCGAGGCAACCCTTGAAAAGCCGCGGCAGATCCTCTCGGCGCAGCAGAAGAAAGCCCGCGGCGAGGCCATCGCAGCCATGAAGGCAGACGGCATCGAGTACGACCAGCGGATGGCGATGCTCGACGAGGTAACGTATCCGCAGCCGCTGGCTGAAATCCTGGGCGAAGCGTTCGAGGTGTACCGCAAAGCCGCCCCGTGGGTTGGTGACTTCGAACTGGCGCCGAAGTCCGTGGTGCGGGACATGTATGAACGTGCCATGAACTTTGGCGAGTTCGTACAGTTCTATGGGCTGGCCCGTTCGGAAGGGATTGTGCTGCGGTACCTCGCGGACGCCTTCAAGGCGCTGCGGCAGACGGTGCCGCAGGACATGCTGCGCGACGACCTGGAAGATCTCATTGCCTGGCTCGGCGAGCTGGTCCGGCAGGTCGATTCGAGCCTGCTGGACGAGTGGGAGGAACTGACCTCTGGCGCAGCTCCCACCCCGCACGATGCACCGCCGCCTCCCCCGCCGTCGCTCACGTCCAATATCCGCGCCTTCCGGGTCATGGTGCGCAACGAAATGTTCCGTCGGGTAGAGCTCTTCGCGGACGAAGACGCCGCGGCGCTGGGCGAGCTCGACGGCGCTGCCGGCTGGGATGCGGACCGCTGGGAGGACGTCCTGGACGACTACTTCGACGAGCACAACGACATCGGCACCGGCCCTGACGCCCGCGGTCCCGGGCTGCTCATCATCACCGAGGAGCCCGGCGTCTGGAAGGTCCGGCAGATCTTCGATGATCCGGCGGGCAACCACGACTGGGGCATTTCCGCGGAAGTGGACCTGGACGAATCGAACGGAACCGGGACAGCGGTGATCCGGGTGACGGACGTCAACCGGCTCTGACCGCCCATGGTGTGCGGCCGGCACTGCTCCTGACTGCACCGGCACGGGGGCGGCGGTAAGCTCGAACAATGAGTGTAATCCGCCCTGCAACCCCGCACGACGTCCCCGCGATCCTCCGCATGATCCACGAACTGGCGCACTACGAGAAGGAACCGGACGCAGTCCGGAACACTCCAGAGATGCTGCAAGAGGTTCTCTTCGGCGACAACCCGAGGGTCTTCGCCGCGATGGCGGAAAATGACAACGGGGACGTGCGCGGTTTCGCCCTGTGGTTCCTGAACTACTCCACCTGGGAAGGTGTGCACGGGATCTACCTGGAGGACCTCTACGTCAGCCCGGAGGCCCGCGGCGAGGGGCACGGCAAGGCGCTGCTGCAGCACCTGGCCGGCATCGCCGTCGAGAACGGCTACGCAAGGGTGGAGTGGAGCGTCCTGGACTGGAACGAGCCCTCCATCAACTTCTACCGGCGGTTGGGTGCCCGGCCCATGGATGGCTGGTCCACCTTCCGGCTCACCGGCGAGGCGCTGGAACAGTTCGGCAGCGCTGTTCCCGCCACCGCCAACGGCTAGCGGCCATGACTGAGGCACGCGTGGCAGGACGCCCCGCCTTCGGACATTTGAGCTCCGGGACCAGTAACGTCCGGCACGAGATCAGGGCCCGGCACGAGTTCCGCGGCCTGCGCACCGTCGAGCACTACTTCACCGTGCCCCTGGACCATTTCGGCTCCTCCGGCAGCTCGGAAACGATTACCGTCTTCGCCCGTGAGTACGTTTCGGCTGCCCACACCATGGAAGAAGCAGCGCGCCTGCCGTGGCTGTTGTTCCTGCAAGGCGGCCCGGGCGGCCGCGGCAACAGGTTCGGTTCCCTGGGCGGCTGGAGCAAGGCCGCCGGCAAGGACTTCCGCATCCTGATGCTGGACCAGCGGGGCACCGGGCTGTCCACTCCCCTGGATCGGAACACGCTGCCCCTCCGGGGCTCCGCGCTGGAACAGGCCGCCTACCTGGAACATTTCCGCGCGGACTCCATTGTTGCCGACGCCGAACTGATCCGCGCTGCCCTGGGCTCACCGCCCTGGACCGTCTATGGGCAGAGCTACGGCGGCTTTTGCGCGCTCACCTACCTCTCCTTTGCCCCGGAGGGGCTGCAGCAGGCATTGATCACCGGCGGCCTCGCGCCGCTCGCGGGCCCGGCTGACGATGTGTACCGGGCGACGTTCAAGCGGGTGGCGGCCCGGAACGCGGAGTACTTCACGTGGTACCCGGAGGACCGGGCCACGGTTGACAGGATTGCGCAGCACTTGCGGACCGTCCAGGAACTCCTGCCCGACGGCAGCACGCTCACCGTAGAGCGCTTCCAGATGGTGGGCGCCTTCCTGGGCGGCAACACCCGGGTGGACAGCCTCCACTACCTGCTGGAGGATGCGTTCGAAGGCTCTTCCGGCGGAGCCCGGCTAACGGATTCTTTCCTGGAGCAGGTACAGGGCATCGTCTCGCGCCGCTCCAACCCGCTCTATGCCCTCATGCACGAGTCCATCTACGGGCAGGGCGAAGCCACGCACTGGTCGGCGTGGCGGATACTGCGCGAGTTCCCGGAATTCCGGCCGGATGCGGACCCGCTGCTGCTCACCGGCGAAATGGTCTATCCGTGGTACTTCGACCAGGACCCTGCCCTGCGCCCGCTGCGCGAAGTCGCCGAACTGCTGGCGGCGAAGCCGGACTGGAAGCCGCTGTACGATGCCGGCCGGCTTGCAGCCAATACCGTGCCTGTCGCGGCCGCCGTCTACTCGGACGACATCTATGTGGACCGCAACCTCTCCCTAAAGACTGCCGCGGCGGTCCGCGGGCTGCAGGTCTGGGAAACGCCGGACTTCCACCATGATGGGATAGCCGACGACGGTGAGGGCATCTTCAACCGATTGATGGGAATGGTGCGCGGAGTCCGGGGCTGAGCCGCCGCGGGCCGGTGAGCGCGTTAGGGAGTCGCTGACCCCCGCTGCCGCGCCGCCCGTGTCAGGATGGCCGCGCCGAGCACCATGGCTCCTATTGCCGCACCTGCCATGTTCAGCCCCAGGTAGCCGGCCTGGCTGAGGACCAGGCCTGACGCGGCACCGCCCGCCGCACCTGCGGCCCCCATCAGCATGTCGGAAACACCCTGGACCACCACGCGTGACTCCTGGCCAACGCTCTCGGCAAGCAGGGTTGACCCGGAAATGGTGGACGCGGACCAACCCACGCCCAACAGGACCAGCCCCACCGCCACCGCCGTGGTGGAGTCCTGGCCGAATCCGGCAACGGCGACGGCCGTGATCATTGTCGCAAAGCCGATCATGATGGTCTCAGGCCTGCCGGCCTTGTCTGTCAGCCACCCCATCACGGGCGACAGCGCGAACATCCCGGCAATATGCAGGGAAATGGTGAAGCCGATGATCACCAGGACGTCGCCCGTGGCAGCATGGCCGGAGTGGCCAGGGCCGGCCAGGAGCTCCTGCAGATGAAGCGGCGTCATGGACATCACGCCCACCATCACCCCATGCGCTCCCACCAGGGCGGCCAGCGCCAGCAGGGCTGCCCGGGATGCGCGGATGGCCCGCATCCCGCGAACCAGTGACCCGGGTGCCCGGGCCTGCAGGGCTGCCGGCTGGTTGACGGGGCGGCCGGCAGGGTTGGCTGCCGGCTGGCCGGCGGACTGGTTCAGTGATGGCACGGCGGCGAGTTCCCGGGCCAGCAGCAGGGGGTCAGGCCGAAGGCCAAAAAAGAGCAGGACGACGGCGAGCAGGAGTCCGGCGGCCGAGATCACAAAGGGACCCGCGACAGGCGGGAGGCCAAGGGCCTGGCCCACCACGGCCCCGGGCTGGATCAGGTTGGGTCCGGTGACGGCTCCGACGGTTACGGCCCACACTACGGCGGACAGTGCCCGGCCGCGGTGTTCGGCGTCCGCGAGGTCGACGGCGGCGAAGCGCGCCTGCAGGCTCGCAGCGGTGCCTATCCCGATCCCGGCTGCGCCCAGGATGAGCAGGAAGAAGAGGCCAGTGACCACCGACAGGACCATCAGCAGCGCGCCGGCCATGGCGGCCGACAGCCCCGCCACCTGGCCGATGCGGCGTCCCCGCCGGTCAGCCAGCGCGGCCAGCGGCAAGGCAGCCAGTGCGGCGCCGAGAGTCATGACGGTAGCGACGGCGCCAGCCCACGCACTGGATCCGGAGAGCTCGACGGCAAGGATGGACCCGATGGACACAGTGGCCCCGGTACCAATCCCGCCGAACACCTGGGCTGCACTCAGCAGCACCACGGTGCGCCGCTGCACCTGGCGCACTCCGCTTTCGGTCATCAAAGTGCCGGCCATGATCCGAGCATAGACCTCGGCGCGTGCGTCTTGGAGTGTTTTTTAAGCACGTAATCCCGGCCGCGGGGCGGCCGGGATTACGTGTCCTCGCAGTTGCAGAGTGGAACTAGTCGATGTCGCTATGGCTCTTCCGGGCGTCTTCCTCGAGCCGCGGATCCATGTGGGCTTCCTTGGCCTTGGAGCTGAGGAGGCTGGCCACCACGGCGATCAGGATGGTACCAACGATGACTGCCAGGGACACAAAAGTGGGGATCTCAGGAGCCCACTCGATGTGCTTGCCACCGTTGATGAACGGAAGCTCGTTCACGTGCATCGCGTGCAGCACCAGCTTGACGCCAATGAACGCCAGGATGAAGGACAGCGCGTGCTTCAGGTAGATCAGGCGGTTCATGAGGCCGCCCAGCAGGAAGTACAGCTGACGCAGGCCCATCAGCGCGAAGAGGTTTGCCGTGAACACAATGAAGGGGCTCTGGGTAAGTCCGAAGATGGCAGGGATGGAGTCGACGGCGAAGAGCAGGTCGGTCATGCCGATCGTGATGAACACGATAACCATGGGGGTGAAGACCTTCTTGCCGTTCACCACGGTGCGGAGCTTGCCGCCGTCGTACTTCTCCGACATCGGAATGATCTTGCGGATCTTCGCGATGAGCGGGTTTTCCCGGTCCTCTTCGTCTTCGCCTTCATCCTGGGCCTGCTTCCAGGCGGTCCAGAGGAGGAAGGCACCGAAGATGTAGAACACCCAGCTGAACTGTTCGATCACGATGGCGCCGAGCAGGATGAAGATGCCGCGCAGGATCAGGGCGATGATGATGCCCACCATCAGCACTTCCTGCTGGTACTTCCGGGGCACCGAGAACCTGGCCATGATGATGATGAAGACAAACAGGTTGTCGATGCTGAGGCTGTATTCAGTGACCCAGCCGGCGACGAACTGGCCGCCGTATTCCGGGCCCGTGAACGCGAACATGGCGCCGGCGAACACCAGGGCCAGAGTGACGTAGAACGCCACCCACAAACCGGCTTCCTTCATGGAGGGTTCGTGCGGGCGGCGGACCACCAGGAGGAGGTCGGTCAGGAGGATCAGGCCGAGGACGACAAAGGAGCCGACCTCAAACCAGATGGGCAAATCGAGCACAGGGTAGCCTTTCGCAGGGTACAGAGATGCGTTGTAAGTCTCTCCGGCCTGCCTGTGCACTTGGTGCTGAAGTGGCGGCCCGCTACGCCCGGCGGGGCAACCATGCCCTGCGTGTTGACGATCGTAGCGCTTGGGATACTCCCCTACGTGACGTTAACTGTACCCCAGGCCGCTGCCGGCCGCCTCCGAGCGCGTGTTTTGCGTCAGGCGTGTCCGGCGGCCTGCATCTGGCGCAGTTCCTTCTTCAGCTCGCTGACTTCGTCCCTGATGCGTGCCGCCACCTCGAACTGCAGCTCTGCTGCCGCCCCGTGCATCTGCTCGGTGAGTTGCTCGATGAGGCCCACGAGATCCTCGGCGGGAGCCGCGGCGAGCCCGTCGGAACGCACCTGGGCGGCACCCTTGGCTGCGGCCTTGCGCTTGCCGCCCTTGGCCAGGCGGTTGTTGTTGAGCAGTTCCTGGGTGTCCGCGTCTTCCCGGGCCAGCTGGTCGGTGATGTCGGCGATCTTTTTCCGCAGCGGCTGCGGGTCCACGCCGTTCTCTTTGTTGTAGGCCACCTGGATGGCGCGGCGCCGGTTGGTTTCGTCAATGGCGTTGGCCATCGAATCGGTGATCCGGTCGGCGTACATGTGGACCTGGCCGGACACGTTGCGGGCCGCGCGGCCGATGGTCTGGATCAGGGACGTGGAGGACCGGAGGAACCCTTCCTTGTCCGCGTCCAGGATGCTGACCAGCGAGACTTCAGGCAGGTCAAGGCCTTCACGGAGCAGGTTGATGCCCACGAGCACGTCGAAGCTGCCCAGCCGCAGTTCACGCAGCAGCTCCACCCGCCGCAGCGTATCGACGTCGGAGTGCAGGTATTCCACCTTGATGCCGTGGCCCAGGAGGTAATCCGTGAGGTCCTCGGCCATGCGCTTGGTCAGCGTGGTGACCAGGACGCGTTCGTCCTTCTCCACCCTGGTCCTGATTTCGCCCAGGAGATCGTCGATCTGGCCCTTGGTGGGTTTGACGATGACCTCGGGATCGATCAGGCCTGTGGGGCGGATGATCTGCTGGACGTAGCCGTCGGCCTTGCCCAGTTCGTACTTGCCCGGAGTGGCTGAAAGGTAGACCGTCTGGCCGATGCGCTCCAGGAACTCGTCCCATTTCAGCGGCCGGTTGTCCATTGCTGAAGGCAGCCGGAAGCCGTGGTCCACCAGGGTGCGCTTGCGCGACATGTCCCCTTCGTACATGGCCCCGATCTGCGGGATGGTCACGTGGGATTCGTCCACCACCAGCAGGAAGTCGTCCGGGAAGTAGTCGATGAGGCAGTGGGGGGCCGTACCGCCGGCCCGCCCGTCGATGTGCCGGGAGTAGTTCTCGATGCCGTTGCAGAAGCCCATCTGCTGCATCATTTCCAGGTCATACGTGGTGCGCATCCGCAGGCGCTGCGCCTCCACGAGCTTGTTCTGCCCCTCCAGCACTGCCAGCCGGCTGGCCAGTTCGTCCTCGATGGACTTGATGGCACGGGTCATCCGCTCGGGTCCGGCCACATAGTGCGAGGCGGGGAAGACGTACATCTCGGTCTCTTCCCGGATGACCTCGCCCGTGACGGGGTGCAGGGTGTAGATGTTCTCCACTTCGTCGCCGAAGAACTCGATCCGCAGGGCCAGTTCCTCGTACATGGGGATGATCTCGACGGTATCCCCGCGCACCCGGAACGTACCGCGGTGGAAGTCCATGTCGTTGCGGGCGTATTGCATGGACACGAACTTGCGCAGCAGCGCGTCCCGGTTCATTTCCTGCCCCCTGCGGAGGGTCACCATCCCGGCGATGTATTCTTCGGGCGTGCCGAGGCCATAGATGCAGGACACCGTGGCCACCACAATGACATCGCGGCGGGTCAGGAGGGCGTTCGTCGCTGAGTGGCGAAGCCGCTCCACTTCCTCATTGATGGAGGAGTCCTTCTCGATGAAGGTGTCCGTCTGCGGAACGTAGGCTTCGGGCTGGTAGTAGTCGTAGTAGGAGACGAAGTACTCCACCGCGTTGTTGGGCAGCAGCTCCCGGAACTCGTTGGCCAGCTGCGCGGCGAGGGTCTTGTTCTGCACCATCACCAGGGTGGGCCGCTGGACCTGCTCGATCAGCCAGGCTGTGGTGGCACTCTTGCCGGTACCGGTGGCGCCGAGCAGCACCACGTCCTTCTCACCGTTATTGATGCGCTCCGTCAGCTCCGCGATTGCCGCTGGCTGGTCGCCGGCAGGCTTGAATTCGCTGATGACTTCAAAGGGCGCTACAACTCGGTTGATCTCCTGCGCAAGGCTCATGGATCTAATCTACAACCGGGCACCGACACTGGAAGGGCGAGTCCGTTACGGGCGAACAAGCGCCGGTTTGCAGGCCGGCCTCAGGACGTGTACGACGGCGGGCGGGTACGGTGCCGGGCAGGCTAGGAGCCGGACGACGGCGGCTGCCAGCGGGAGCTTTCGGCCCACCGTTCCAGGGCTTCTTCGACCGAGTTGAACCACTCTTCCTTTGCCTCCGCGTAGCCTGCTGTGGACCGGTCAGCGGAGTGGGCGGCCGCGAGCGCACGCTTCACCGCAAGGTATTCCGCGGCGGCTGCCGGCTCGGCGCGGAGCCAGTCCCGGAAGCACAGGGCAAAGCGCCAGCCGGCGGAGCCTTCGGCCCGAATGTGGAGGTTCACGTCCCGCCCGGGGTCGGCGTTGGCGTGGAAGCGCTTTTGCCAGTCTTCCCGGTGCGGGTGGCTGGCTTTCGGGGTGTCGGCATTGATGCCGCGAACCACGGGGAACCCTGCGGCCGCCAGCTCAGGAGCAAGGGCGTCGGCGGCATGGATGTCCGGCACGGTCAGTTGCAGATCAATGACGTCCTTGGCGTCCAGGCCGGGAACCGAGGTGGACCCGATGTGATCCAGCCGCGCCGCGTCCCGCTGCTCCACGGGAAGGGCCTTGGCGATCCTGTTCATCAGCCGCTGCGCCTGCTGCGGCCACAGCGGGTCCGAGGGCACCAGGACGGGTCCTCCGTTCCGTTTCGCGCGCACTCCTTCGGCAAGGTTCCGGGCGAACGGCTCCAGCCGGGAGTCCCAGAGCCTGTCCACCTGGTCCAGGAGGTCCTGCACGCTGCCGGAGTTCTGCAGGACCACGTCGGCAGCGGCCAGCCTGTCCTCCCGGGTTGCCTGGGCCGCAATGCGCGACCGGGCGGCCTCAGCGGTCATGCCCCGGTGCTCAAGCATCCGCTGCAGCCTGACGTCCTCGGGTGCATCCACCACCACCACGAGGTGGAAGTCGCTGCCCTGCCCGGTCTCCACAAGGAGCGGAATGTCCTGCACTACCACTGAACCCTCCTCCGCCGCGGCGACGATGGCCGCCGCACGTGACCGGACCAGCGGGTGCACGATTCCGTTCAGGAGAGCCAGGCGTTCCGGGTTGCCGAACACCGCCTCGCCGAGCCTGGTCCGGTTGAGGCGCCCGCCGCCGTCGAGCATGCCGACGCCGAACTCGGCGACGATCCGTTCGAGGCCTTCGGTGCCGGGCTCCACCACTTCCCTCGCCAGCGCATCAGCATCCACCAGCACTGCCCCGCGCTCCCTAAGGCGCGATGCGGCCACTGACTTCCCGGATGCGATTCCGCCTGTCAACCCGATTTTCAGCACCCTCCCACCCTAGACGGACTGCACCTCGATGGACGGTAGGGTGAAGTCATGACTGCAGGGGGTGCGGCCAGGGAGCCGCTGGTCCATATCGAAGATTTCCGGATGGATTTTGGTGACCATACTGTCATCAAGGACCTGTCCTTCGATGTCCACGCCGGTGAGACCTTCGGGTTCCTGGGCAGCAACGGGTCGGGGAAAACCACCACGCTGCGGGCCCTGCTGGGGATTTACCAGCCCACCTCCGGGACCCTGCACATTGGCGGGAAGTCCTTTGAGCCGAAGGACGGCGCGCGGCTGGGCTACCTGCCGGAGGAACGCGGCCTCTATAAAAAAGAACCGGTCCTGGACGTGATGGTCTACTTCGGCCGGCTCAAGGGACTGGGCAAGGCACAGGCACGGGCGTGGTCGCTCGACTACCTGGAACGCGTCCAACTGGCAGACAAGGCAACCGCCAACCTGGATAAACTCTCCGGCGGGCAGCAGCAGAAGATCCAGCTCGGCGTCACCATCATGAACGATCCCGAGTTGCTCATCCTGGACGAGCCCACCAAGGGCTTCGACCCCGTGAACCGGCGGCTGCTGATGGACATCATCGAAGAACAGAAGCTCGCCGGCGCCACCGTCATCATGGTGACGCACCAAATGGAGGAAGTGGAACGGCTCTGCGACCGGGTGATCCTGCTTAAGGACGGAACATCGCGCGCCTACGGCACGGTGACCGATGTGCAGGAACAGTTCGGCGGCACGGTCTACCGCGTGGGCTACGACGGCGTCCTGCCGCGGTCGGCCCTGTACGACGTGGTGCGGAACACCGGCGGGTACGCTGAACTCGCTCCGCGCCCGGGCGCAGACCAGGCTGCCGTACTGCGGGAGCTCGTCACCAGCGGCGCCGCCATCACCAGCTTCACCACTGCCCGCGTTTCCCTGGAAGAGATCTTCATCCGGGTTTACGGTGAACAGCACCAGACCGTGGAGGCCTGACCATGGGCACAACACCTGCACAACGTTTCCCGCTCCGCTGGCACAACCTTGGCACCGTGGTGGGCTTTGAGTTCTTCCGGACCACCAAGAAGCCGCGCTTCTGGATCGCCACACTGGCCATTCCCCTGGTCACGGCCATCGTCTTCGCCCTGATTTTCGTCAGCAACAGCTCCACCAGCGCCAGTGCCGACGCCCAGAAGAACGCCGCCCTGGCGTTTGTGTACACGGACGGCTCGGGCATCATCCCCGAAGCGGCGGCGCAGGCGGCAGGTGGAGCCAGGGCGGCAGATCCGGCCCAGGCCGTGGCGGACGTGAAGTCAGGCCGGGTTGACGCGTACTTCGCCTATCCCGCCGACCCTGCCGTGGAGCCGGTAAAGGTCTACGGCGCGGATCGCGGCGTGTTTGCCAACGGAACGTACGAAGCCGTGGCAAAGCAACTGCTGATGGTCGCCGCGCAGGCGGACATCGGCTCGCCACAGCTCACAGCGGCCGCAAGCGGGAACGTCCGGGTGGATACCGAGACCTACCGGGGCGGCGCGGCGTCGGGAGGCTTTGGCGCTGCCGTCCCGCCGCTGATGTTCCTGGTCCTCTTCTATGTCATGGTCATCCTGCTCTCCAACCAGATGCTGAACAGCACCCTTGAGGAGAAGGAAAACCGGGTCACGGAGATGATCCTCACCACGCTGAACCCGACCACACTCATCATGGGCAAGATCATCTCCCTGCTCCTGGTGGGGCTCGTGCAGATTTCGGTGTTCCTGGCGCCCATCATCATCGGCTTTGTGTTCTTCCGGGACCGGCTCTCCCTGCCCGATGTGGACCTCTCCGATGTGGTCTTCGAACCCGGACCGCTGCTGGTGGGAGCCCTGCTGCTGCTGGGCGGCTTCCTGCTGTTCACGGCCGTCCTGGGCGCCATCGGCGCTGTGATGCCCAACGCCAAGGAAGCCGGCGTGGTCTTCGGCCCGCTGATGGCCCTGATCTTTGTGCCGTTCTACGCGATCAGCCTGATCCTGAGCGACCCCACCTCCCCCATCGTCCAGGCCTTCACATACTTTCCGTTGTCGGCTCCGGTCACCGCGATGCTCCGCAACGGTTTTGGCACCTTGGGTCCAGTCGAGTCGATCATAGTCATCGCCGAACTGTTCATCGTCGGAATCCTGATGCTGCGTTTTTCCGTCCACCTGTTCCGTTACGGCTCCATCCAGTACACCGGCAAGCTGTCCCTGACGAAGACGCTCCGGCGCGGCCGCCGTGAAATGGCTGGCTCGTAACCCGGCTGACCGGCCCATGCCCCGGGACTAGACTGGGGCGGTGGCAGAAGCAGTGGATACAGGGCTGAGCAGGGCTGCGGCCTACACCACACTGGCTCCGGGCCCGGATTTCCGCCACGAGATCGAGATCAAACGGTCCCGGTTCATCACTGTCCTGCGCCGGGCCGGCACCGAAGAAGCAGCACGGGACCTGGTGGCCGGCCTCCGCCGCGAATTCCACGATGCCCGACACCACTGCTCGGCCTTCATTATTGGCCCGGACCGGGATATCCAGCGTTCCAATGACGACGGAGAGCCGTCGGGGACGGCCGGCATCCCCATGCTTGAGGCGCTGGCCAAAAGGGAAACGGCACCCGGGGTGGCCGACCTCAGCGACGTCAGTGCCGTCGTCGTGCGCTACTTTGGCGGAGTGCTGCTGGGGGCGGGCGGCCTGGTCCGCGCGTACTCGGAGTCGGTTTCCTCGGCGCTGTCGCTGGTGCCCATGGTGCGGCGGAGCCGGCTGCGGATCTGCGCAGCCGAGGTGCCGCACACTGCTGCCGGCCGGCTGGAAAACGACCTCCGCGCCGCCGGCTTTGTGATGGCCGGAACAAGCTACTCGGCCCGGCACACGGTCCTGCGCGTGGCCGTTCCTGATGACGCTGGGGCTATCGCCGGCGCCGCGGAACGCCTGCAATTGTTGACCGCCGGCAGCGCCATCCTCATCCCGGAGGGAACGGAGTGGGTGGATGTCCCGCTCTCCTGACGTGTCCCTGGCGGACGTGGACGAAACGGTTCTGGAGCAACTCCTGGACCTGGCCAAGCGCGACGCCTCCCCGGACGAGGTGGCTCCCCCGCTGGGCGGACCGGGCTGGAACCTGGAAAGGACAGCATGGTTCTTCAGCTACCACCGGGCCGCCGCACAGGGCCTGGACGGGGAAGCCGGCGAAAAGACCTGGGCAATCCTCGCCGGCGGCAGCCCCGCCGGTTCCATCCGGCTTAAACGCATGGATACCGGCAATGGCAGGAAAAGCGCGGAAACGGGGATCTGGCTCGGCAGGAGCTTCCGGTCCCGTGGCATCGGAAGTGCAGCACTCCACCTGGTCCTGGCCGAAGCGCGCCGGGCGGGTTTGGCGGAAGTGACCGCCCGCACCCTGGCGGGCAACGTTGGCGCACAGCGTCTCCTGGCGGCGGCGGGGGCAACGCTGACTCCGGACGACGACGGAACAGTACGCGCCGTCGTCGTCCTCTAAGGAAACGGGCCGACCGAATTTATGCGCCCCGGGCCTGGCGGCGAACCCCATAACGGCAGGTGCCACCACAGCCGCGACAAGCAAAAGTTACGCATTTGGGTTCCGTATGCCGGCGAAGAAACTGGTTAAAACAACAGACCCCCTGCCCGAAGGCAGGGGGTCTGTTGTTTACAGCCCGGAAAGGGCCGGTGGCAATTAGTTGCCGGTCAGCTTCTCGCGGAGAGCAGCAAGAGCCTCGTCCGAAGCCAGGGTGCCGGCACCGGTGTCGGTGGCAGCAGGCTCGGAGGAGTAGCTGGTGGTGCCGGAATCGCTGTCACCGGACGTTGCAGCTGCAGCGTCGTCGGCAGCGTGCTGGGCAACCTGCTTCTTGTGTGCTTCCCAGCGGGTCTGGGCGTCAGCGTACTGCTGCTCCCAGGCGGCGCGCTGTGCTTCGTAGCCCTCGAGCCATTCGTTGGACTCGGGGTCGAAGCCCTCGGGGTACTTGTAGTTGCCCTCTTCGTCGTACTCTGCGGCCATGCCGTACAGAGCCGGATCGAATTCGGTGCTGTCGGCGTCGACGCCCTCGTTGGCCTGCTTGAGGGACAGCGAGATGCGGCGGCGCTCGAGGTCGATGTCGATGACCTTGACGAACAGTTCGTCGCCAACGGAGACAACCTGCTCGGCCAGCTCCACGTGGCGGACAGCCAGCTCGGAGATGTGGACCAGGCCTTCGATGCCGTCTTCGACGCGAACGAACGCACCGAACGGAACGAGCTTGGTGACCTTACCCGGAACAACCTGGCCAAGGGCGTGGGTGCGGGCGAAGGTCTGCCACGGGTCTTCCTGCGTAGCCTTGAGCGACAGGGAAACACGCTCGCGGTCCAGGTCGACTTCGAGAACCTCGACGGTGACTTCCTGGCCAACTTCGACAACCTCGGACGGGTGGTCGATGTGCTTCCAGGACAGCTCGGAAACGTGGACGAGGCCGTCTACGCCGCCCAGGTCCACGAAGGCACCAAAGTTGACGATGGAGGAAACGACGCCGGGACGGACCTGGCCCTTTTCCAGCTTGTTGAGGAACGTGGAGCGGACCTCGGACTGGGTCTGCTCGAGCCATGCACGGCGGGACAGGACCACGTTGTTGCGGTTCTTGTCCAGCTCGATGATCTTGGCTTCGATCTGCTGGCCGATGTACGGAGCCAGGTCGCGCACACGGCGCATCTCGACGAGGGATGCGGGCAGGAAGCCGCGCAGGCCGATGTCGAGGATAAGACCACCCTTGACGACCTCGATGACGGTACCGGTGACAACACCGTCTTCTTCCTTGACCTTCTCGATGTCGCCCCAGGCACGCTCGTACTGAGCGCGCTTCTTGGAGAGGATCAGGCGGCCTTCTTTGTCTTCCTTGGTGAGCACCAGGGCTTCGACCTGATCGCCAACGGAGACAACGTCTCCGGGATCAACGTCGTGCTTGATGGAAAGCTCGCGGGAGGGGATGACACCTTCGGTCTTGTAACCGATGTCGAGCAGAACTTCGTCGCGGTCGACCTTGACGACGGTACCTTCGACGAGATCTCCGTCGTTGAAGTACTTGATGGTCGCGTCGACTGCTGCGAGGAAGTCCTCAGCGGTACCGATGTCGTTAATGGCGACTACGGGGGTACCGGGCTTCTCGGTGGAGGTGATGGTCATGTAGTAGGGGCTCCGTTGTGGATAGTTAGTCGGTCAGGTGACCACCACTTCCGGGTACTGACCTGGAGGCGGAGCGCGGCGGATTGCCGGGTCATCCTGATTGCGTGGCGTTCAAATGCGAACCAAAGCGATGCACACGTAACACACGCCCGTTTATTCTAGTCGCTGCCCGCAACACGGGTCAAAAGCGGCCGTTTCTGTGTCCAGAGTGAAGTCAGAAATGCGTCAGGCAGTGCGTGGACCGCTCGACGGCGAAGATCTGCCGGGCCTTCAGCGCCGAGCCGGGCGTGTTCTCCCCTATCCGTCCCGCCGCCGTCAGGGTGACCGGACAGACGGCGCCCAGGTAGATCGAGGACAGGGCGGAGATGTCCAGGGACAGGTCGGCCGCGGCACCTTCCGGGAGGCGTTCGACGGCGGCCTGGCCGCCGTCGGCGGCGAGGGCGAACGTTCCCGCCGTGAGGCCGAGGGGGTCGTTGACTTCGAGGACCAGGCGGCCGTCTGCCGGGTAGTGCCTGGCTTCCAGCGCCTGGGCGGTGTCCAGGATGCGAAGCCACAGCATGTCCCGGCTGTCCGAGGAATCGATGCAACGGGGGTCGGTCAGTGCCCAGGCCAGCGGGTCATCCAGGGGCGCTTCGGCCCAGGAGACCCGTTCCACGAGGTCGATGGCGCCGAGGAACTGCCAGAGTTCGAGGTAGGCACTGTTTCCGGCGGCCACGAGGTCCACCACTTCCACCGTATAGGGCTCGGTCTCCCAGCCCAGGAATTTGTAGGACACGTAGCCGTCGGGAATTCCGTCAGCTGAATAGTGCAGGGCCACCTTAATGGCAGGATCCTCCTTGCCGTCCCGGCCGAGGGACCCCGATGCCAGCTGCCGGTACCAGTCCTGCCGGCTGATGGAGCCGGGCGTGAGCCGATGGACGCGGCCGAAGATTTCCGGCGCGAGTTCCAGCAGTACCTTGGGATCTGCGATCTCAACACTGCCCACCGGCTGGTGCCGCACGCTAAACCGGGCCGTGGTGTCCACGTGGACGTTGCGTTCGAAGCTGGCCACGCCGTACCCGAAGCGGCCGTAGATGGTTCCCTCCGAGGCGGTCAGGGCGGCCATCGCAACGCCGTCCTCCTTGGCCAGGCGCAGGTCCTCACTCATCATCCGGCGCAGCAGGCCGCGCCGCCGGTGTGAGGTACGGACGGTCACTGCAGTGACGAGCTGGCTTTCGAGCATGCGGCCGAAGCCGATGTTGAGGCTTTTCCGAAAGGTGGCAAAGGTGGCCACCGGAACGTCCGCCGGCAGCGACGATTGCGCCACTTCTCCCGTCTGGTAGGCCCCGGTCAGGACCCGGCCGTCGGCTTGGTAGGTGGCCAGGGACCTCGCCACGTGTTCCGGTGTGCGGGTGGATTCGTGGAACCCGAAGGCCACGGCCCGGAGCCAGGTGGATGCTTCCGCATAGCCGTCCTTGCCCTCGGATACCGCAGGGAAGCGCCGGATCTCGTAGTTACCGCTCAGTTCAGCCACCCGCCCGAGCCTAGCCAATAACGCCCCGGGGCCGCCAGCAGCGACACGCGTCCGCAGGCAGTTGCGCTGGCGGCCGCCGGTGGCACTGGAAGATCCGCGGTATTCCTGCGCCACCGGTCGGCGGGACTTCTAGTGCCCGGCGTCGTACCAGCTGGGGCCAACACCGATCTGGACCTCGAGCGGAACGCTGAGGTCGGCGGCGGCGGCCATCTGATCGGTGACCAGCTTCTCCACCGCTTCCCGCTCCCCCGCGGCCACTTCCAGGACCAGTTCGTCGTGGACCTGCAGCAGCATCCTGGACTTCAGGCCCTGCGACTGGAGTTCCGCATGCACGCCAAGCATGGCCCGTTTGATGATGTCCGCGGCAGAGCCCTGGATGGGGCTGTTCAGCGCGATCCGTTCGGCATTTTCGCGGAGCTGCCGGTCGGTGCTGGTGAGGTCGGGCAGGTACCGGCGGCGCCCCTCGATGGTTGCGGTGTAGCCGTCCACGCGGGCCTGGTCCACCACGCCCCGCAGGTAGTCGCGGACCGCACCGAACCGGTCGAAGTAGTCCTTCATCAGGGTTCGGGCCTCGTCCACCGAAATCTCCAGCTGCTTGGACAGGCCGAACGAGGTCAGCCCATAGGCCAGGCCGTAGGACATGGCCTTGACCTTGGAGCGCATGGCGCTGGTGACTTCCTCGGTGGGCACGTGGAAGATGTTCGAGCCCACGAACCGGTGCAGGTCCTCACCGTCCTTGTACGCCTGGATCAGGCCCGCATCGCCGGAGAGATGGGCCATGATGCGCATCTCGATCTGGGAGTAGTCCGCGGAGAGCAGGCACTCGTAGCCGTCGCTGACCACAAAGATCCCGCGGACACGGCGGCCTTCCTCGCTGCGGATGGGGATGTTCTGAAGGTTCGGGTTGTTGGACGAGATCCGCCCCGTTGCCGCGACATTTTGGGCGTAGGTGGTGTGGATCCGGCCGTCCTCGGCCACCGACTTCTTCAGCGACTCCAGCATCTGCCGCAGCTTGGCCGCCTCCCGGTGGGCCATGAGCTGGACCAGGAACTCGTGTCCGGTTTTCTCCAGGAGATTCTTCAGGGAGGCGGCATCGGTGGTGTAGCCGGATTTGATCTTTTTGGTCTTGGGCAGCTGGAGTTCCTCGAACAGCACGGTCTGCAGCTGCTTGGGCGAGCCGAGGTTCACCTCATGGCCGATCGCCGCGAACGCCTGCTCCTGGGCGTTGTCGATGACCCTGGCAAGGTCTGCAATCTGCTCATCCATCCGGGCCATGTCGATCCCGATGCCCGCCAGCTCCATATCCGCCAGCACACGGCTGACCGGGAGTTCGAGCGTGGAAAGCAGTTCCTCCGCGCGGCGCTCCTTCAGTTCCGCCTCAAAGAACCTGCTCAGTTCAAGGACGACGGCGGCGGCCTGCACCAGCGCGCCCGCGGCGGCCTCGTCGTCGCCGTCGAAGGACAGCTCCAGCTGGCCCGCCTTGGCGGTGGCGGCCGGGATGCCGACGTTGAGGTGGTGCTGGGCGAGTTCGGCGAGCTCGTAGGTGCGCCGGTCCGGCTCGATGAGGTAGCCGGAGATGGAGGTATCGTCCACGACGCCTTCGAGCTCGAGGCCCCGTGAGGACAGTGCTTTGAGCGCGGCCTTGAACCCGTGCATCACTTTGGGTGCTTCGGGGTCGCGCAGCCAGCCGGCAAGGACGTTTTCGGCGTCGGCGTCCTGGCCGGCGAGGTCGATGTAGGCGGCGCCGCCGTCGCGGACGATCGCCAGCCCGGCGGCGTCCTCGCCGATCCTTCCGGGAACCAGGTCCACGGCGAGGGCGGACCGCTGGCCGGCGCCCGCCGCCAGGAAAGCGGTCAGTTCCGGAGCGCCCGACGGCGTGATGAAGTCAGGCGTTTCGATGCTGGCGCGCTCGGGGGCGGGGGTGTCGTCGTCGCCATAGAGGGCGAAGAGGCGGCCGCGGATGGCTTTGAACTCGAGCTCGTCGAACAGATCCTCAAGGGCTGCCTGGTCGGGACGGGGCTGGTACAGGTCATCGAGGGTGACGGGCAGTTCCAGGTCTGCGTGGAGCCGGTTCAGCCGGCGGTTGCGCTTGACGGACTCAACGTTTTCGCGCAGGGCGTCTCCCACCTTCCCGCCGATGGAATCGAGGTTTTCCAGTACGCCTTCGAGCCCGCCGTAGAGATTGATCCACTTGGCGGCGGTCTTGGGTCCCACGCCGGGCACGCCCGGAAGGTTGTCCGCCGTCTCCCCCACCAGCGCCGCGAGGTCGGAGTAGCGGGCGGGGCTGACGAAGTACTTGGCCTCAATGGCGGCGGCATCCATTTTGGGGATGTCGCTGACGCCCTTCTTCGGGTAAAGGACAAACACGTTGTCAGTGATGAGCTGGAACGCGTCCCGGTCACCCGTGACCAGCAGGACTTCGAAGCCCGCCTGATCGCCCATGGCGGCAAGGGTTGCCAGGATGTCGTCCGCCTCGTAGCCGGGCATCTTGATGGTCTTGATGCCCCAGGCCTCCATGACCTGGCCGATGAGGTCGATCTGGTTGTTCATCTCGCGGGGCGTCTCGTTGCGGCCGCCCTTGTAGTCGCTGTAGTCGGCCTTGCGGTGGGTGGTCTCATCCGAGACGTCGAAGGCAACGGCGATGTGTGTGGGCTGCTGTTCCTTGATCAGGTTGATCAGCATGGACGTGAAGCCGTGGATAGCGTTGGTGTGCTGCCCGTTGGCGGTGGAGAACTTGTCCGCGGGCAGGGCGAAAAAGGCGCGGAAAGCCATGGAGTGCCCGTCCAGCACCAGCAGCCGCGGCTGGCCCGTCATGGGAACCACGGGGGCGGCAGTTGCTGACACCGATCCGCCGGCCTCTGCCGGGTCCTTCTCCTGAACTGCATCGTCCT
This sequence comes from Pseudarthrobacter sp. B4EP4b, assembly GCF_006680095.1. Taxonomy (NCBI): domain Bacteria; kingdom Bacillati; phylum Actinomycetota; class Actinomycetes; order Micrococcales; family Micrococcaceae; genus Pseudarthrobacter; species Pseudarthrobacter sp. B4EP4b. The sequence continues at coordinate 19,111 of NZ_VHIJ01000060.1, forward strand.
TGATGGCAATGTCCTGGAGGGCGGTTGAGCCCTGCGGGGCGTTGTGGTCCTGGCGGACGTTGGACGGGAAGGGGGCCGGTTTGGTTGTTTCACTCACAGGTGCCAGCCTAGTTGCCATGATGGACAATTTCACGCCCGGCCCCTACGCGGGGGAGCTTGCTGCCGCTGGAGTCCCGGAGCACCTGCACCGCTGGCTTGGCCAATTCGGGATTGGCGCACTGGTGGTGAAAATGGGCATCCATTTCCTGGAGATGGGCCCTGAGCGGACAGTGGCCACCATGCCGGTGGAGGGCAACACGCAGGTGGCCGGAATACTTCACGGCGGGGCGCACGTGGTGTTGGCGGAGACCCTCGGTTCGTTTTCGGCTGCTATGCACGCAGGCCCCGGCCGCCATGCGGTTGGCATCGAGGTCAGTGCCACCCACCACCGTTCCATCTCGGGCGGCACGGTGACCGGTACCTGTACAGCGATCCACCTGGGCCGGACGCTTGCCACGCACGAGATCGTTATGACAGATGAGCAGGGCCGGCGGCTGTCCACGGCCCGCATCACCAACATGATCCGGGACAACGCCGGCCCCGCGCAGGGTTAGGCCTGGCGCCGGGACGCACGACGGCGTCACGCAGGGCAGCCTTCTGGCCTGCCTCGGGTGCCACAACGCTAAACGGCGCGGTCCCGCCGTCGGGCAGTCCCGAAAACCATGCCCTGCGTGACGCAAGAGGGACGTAGGGGCGGCGTGTCCTAGCGGCCGTCTGCCTTGCCGTTGCCGTTGAGCAGGTACCGCAGCTCAATGATGCCGCTCCCCATGGCGCGGGATCCAGTCAATTCAAGCGGCGCCGTGGGGCCTGTCAGGGGCAAGAGGCGCTTGCCGTTGCCCAGGACCACCGGGATCACCGAGAGGATGAGTTCATCCAGCAGGCCGGCCTCGGCAAACTGGGCAGCGAGGTCTCCGCCGCCCACCAACCAGATGTTCCGGCTTCCGGCGTCCGCCGTGAAATCCGCCATGAACTCGCTGACGTCCCCGCGCACGAACGTGATGTCCGCGCCCGCAGGTGCTGTGTGCTCATGCCGGGTGAAGACGTAGCAGGGTGTTCCCGGGTACGGCCAGTTGCCCGACTCGTGCTTCATGAGCCAGGCGTAGGTGCCGCCGCCCATCACGATGCAGCCCACGCCCGCCATAAAGGCCTCGTAGCTTTCCATGCCGCCTTCGAAGCCGTCGAACTGCAGGAGCCAGCCAAGGTCGTCGGCGGGAGTGGCAATGAATCCGTCAAGTGACGCGGCTACAAAATACTGGATCCGTGACATGCCACAAGCCTAGCGAGCGGCCCCGTACTGGCCAATGGCTGGTGCGCGCTTCCCTGGGGGCTAGCGGGAGAAGTAGGGAATGATCAGGTAGAGCCCGAAGAGCACAGCAAGCCCGCACAGGCCAAAGCACGCGTAGGCAAGGGACCTTTTGAAGCCCGGCGAGGCCTGCTGGGCGTCGCCGGCAATGGCGGTGAGCCGAACGCCGAGCGAGTAGAGCACCACCACAGTTACTGCGGCCGCCAGCGTGGCACCGGCCACGGTCAGCAGTTCCAACCACTTCATCGCTGGGCATCCTTCGTTGTGGTGGCTTCGGCCTCTGCCTCAGCCGGAGATTCTGTAGGGGTCGAAGCTTCCGCCTCGGCCTTCACCTTGGCTTTCGCTTTGGCCTTCGCCTTGGCATCTGCACGGGCGCGGGCCATTGCCTTCTTCTTCGCGAAGCGGACGGCCTGGCCGGCTTCCTCAACCTCGACGGCGTTGTGGTGGCCCACAGCGGACTTCCGGGAGTAGAAGAACATAAAGAGTACTGCTGCCGTGCCCGCGATGGCGGCAATCAGGACGCCCACCACCCCGGTCTTGACGAGCAGCGCTGTGAGCGCGCCCACGATCCCCGCAGCAGGAAGGGTAAACAGCCAGCCCAGGGCGATCTTGCCTACCATGTTCCAGCGGACCGTGGTTCCCCGGCGGCCCATGCCGGAGCCGATCACGGAGCCGGACGCAACCTGCGTGGTGGAAAGGGCGAAACCGAGGTGCGAGGACGCGAGGATGGCGGAAGCGGTGCTGGTTTCCGCGGCGAAGCCCTGCGCGGGCTTGACCTCCGTGAGGCCAGAACCCATGGTCCGGATGATGCGCCAACCGCCGGCGTAGGTGCCGATGGCGATGGCCAGGGCGCAGGCTGCGATCACCCAGACCTGGGGGCCCGAGCCCGGGGTCTGGGTGCCGGCGGCAATAAGCACCAGCGTGATGATACCCATCGTCTTCTGGGCATCATTCGTGCCATGGGCCAGGGCCACCAGGCTGGAGGTGAAGATCTGGCCCGTCCGGAAGCCGCCGCGCTTCTGCGTCAGCTTGGACCCCGTTTCGGGATCCTGGCGGGCCGTCAATGCGTAGGCAAGGCGGGTGCAGACGTAGGCAACGGCTCCTGCGATGACCGGAGCAAAGATTGCCGGCAGGATCACCTTCTGCAGCAGCGTCTCAAGATTGATGGAGTTGAACCCGATGCCGGCGATGGCCGCGCCGATCAGGCCGCCAAACAGCGCATGGGATGAACTGGACGGCAGGCCCTTCAGCCAGGTGATCATGTTCCACAGGATGGCACCCATCAGGCCCGCGAAGATGATGTCCGGCGTGATCTGCACGCCATCGGAGCCTTCACGGATGATCCCGCCGGAGACCGTTTTCGCCACCTCTGTGGACAGGAAGGCTCCCACCAGGTTCAGGATTGCTGCGAGGGTCACGGCTGTCTTCGGCTTGATCGCACCGGTTGCAATGGGCGTGGCCATGGCATTCGCGGTGTCGTGGAAACCGTTCGTGAAGTCGAAAAATAGTGCCAGTGCGATGACCAGCGCCACCATAAAGGTGATATCCACCTGTTGCCCAATCTGCAGAGTCGACGTTCAGCAGTTTCTTTCCCCCGGCTGCCTTGCACAGCATAATTCACCAGCTGTTCGCTTGGAATGACCTGCGGCGTTAACTCAGCCGGCGTGAAACCTTATCGATCGTACGCGTCCGGGGCAGGAGGTCAAAACAACGGTTGCCTGAGGAAGGAACGCACCGCTTCCAGTTCCGACGGCGAAATCCCCTGCCTGGGATCCGGCGAGACAACCAGCAGCCGATGGCCCATAATCCGGGCCCAGGCCTGGGCTTCGGCCTCGTAGGCGAGCTGGTCGTCCACCCAGGCGACGGCGTCGGGCGATGTCCGTTCCACGTCGTCCTGGATGGCATCGAGCTTCCACCAGCCGGGACCGCTTCCCGCTCCCCCGGCCATCAGGTGCGGCCACCGGGCGCCGTCCAGGCCAATCGCCGGACAGAGGTATTGGGGCGCCAGCTCCTCCCAGCTGGTCAGCCAGACACACCGGAGTTCCGCCGTCGCCGCCAAGCTGTTCAGTCCGGCCACGAGTTCGGGCGCGAAGGCCACTGGCAGGAGGCCCGCATCTGCGTACCGCCACGCCGTTCCCCACCCGTTGCTCCCTGCCGCACCAAACGGACAGAGGACGCCGTCCACGTCGAGGTACAACGTGCGGAGGGCCATTGTTCATCTCCGGGAACTCAGCGGTGCTGCGGGTCCGAGGGCTGCACGCCGGGCTCGAGCATGGGGGAGATCTTGTCCTCCAGCGCCGCCAGGGTGACGTCCGGCAGCACAATGAGCCCGTCCAGTTCACGGCGTGCCCGCTTGTATGCGGCCTGCCGTTCAGCCGGGGTTGCCGCCTGATCCTCGGCGATTTTCAGCAGCTGCCGGGCAGTGGCCAGCCGCTCACGCTCCGGCCCCGTGAACTTGCTGTCCCTGAGGCGCCTGGCCTCCCGCTCGGCGACGTCCAGGGCCACACTGAAACCGTCAACGGCCTTCCGGTACGCCTCCACGCGGGAAGTAGCGGTCATTTCCGTCGGGGATGAGGGCCTGAGGCCGTCGGCTTCCCGTTTGGCGCGCAAGAAGGCCACGGTGAGCGGTTCACGGACATCGGTCATCAGTGGAAAGTCGATGAGCTTGCCCACATCGAGCTCGTACTCCAGCCAGCGTTTGTTGGTGGCATCATGGGCGGCCATCAGCGATTCGACGTCAGCCACGGAGGCCTTCTCCGCCGCATGCGCCTGGTTCCGGAGCTTATACAGCTCCACCTTCCGCTGGTGGCGCCGGTCACCGGCCTTCCGCCAGGTATTTGCCCAGTGGCCGGCGAGGGCGCTCATGGGGAAAACAAGCCACCATTTATCCGAAAGAAAATCAAGGAGGGACTCCACGCGTCCATCGTCGCACTGCGTGGCGTCCCCCCTCAAGGAAACACGGCCGGGCCACGCCCGGCCGCCGGGTTACGACGCCCCGGCTGCCTGCTGGTTGTTGACGTTCACAAGCCAGGACACCCCGTACTTGTCGGTGCACATGCCGAAAATGTCACCCCAGGGAGCCTGCTCCATGGGAACCGTTACGGTGCCGCCCCCGCCGCTGAGCTTGTCGTAGTAACCACGCAGTTCGGTCTCATCTTCACCGCTGAGGGAGATGGAGATGGACGAGCCCGAACTGAACTCCATGCTGTTCGGGGTGTCGGCACCCATCAGCACCAGGCCCTGTGTGGTGGTCAGCATCCCGTGCATGATCTTTTCGGCCTCAGCCGGGTCCTCGCTGGCTTGAAACTCTCCAAAGGTGCTGAGTGTCAGCTCACCGCCGAAAACCGACTGGTAGAAGTTCATGGCCTCCCGTGCGTTGTCGCGGAAGCTGAGGTAGGGGTTGAGTGTGGTGGGCATAGCTGGATCTCCTTGAGTTTGAACTGAAAGGAATGGAACCAGACAACATCCTGCCCCACCAGGCAGGCCTCTGGGTAGGGGGCAGGACAGCCCCGTCTGGCCGAATTCTAGGGAACGAAGCGGTACCCGATTCCGGGTTCGGTCAGCAGGTGGCGGGGATTGCCGGGGTCGGCTTCGAGTTTCCTGCGCAGCTGCGCCATGTAAACCCGCAGATAGTTGGCTTCCTTCTGGTAGGCAGGCCCCCAGGCGTGCGCCAGCAGTTGCTGCTGCGTGACGAGGCTTTTCGGATTCCGCACCAGGATTTCGAGGATGTTCCACTCAGTGGGTGTGAGCCGCACAGCGGTTCCGTCGCGAAGCACCTGCCGGTGAACGAGGTCCACTGAAAATCCGGACGATGCCACCACCGGGGCTGACTCCGGACCCGGAACCCGCCGCATGAGGGCCCGAAGCCGTGCCTGGAGCTCGTCCAGTCCGAACGGCTTGGTGATGTAGTCATCGGCACCGGCGTCCAGCGCTCCCACCTTGTCCGATGAGCCGTGCCGCGCCGACAGGACCAGCACCGGCACGGAACTCCACCGGCGAAGATTACCCAGGACCTCTGCGCCGTCCATGTCCGGCAGCCCGAGGTCCAGGACCACAACGTCGGGGACGTTCCGCCCGGCAGCGGCGAGGGCAGACGCGCCGTCCTCCGCGACAGCAACGTCATAGCCATGCGCCGCCAGCGTGATGCGCAGCGCCTTCAGCAGGTGGGGGTCGTCATCCACCACGAGGATCTTCGCACCCTGCGGCGCAGCCTCCTGAACCATGGGCTCATGCCGGACGGCCTTCTGGAGTCCGGCCTTTTGCGACCCTTCCTGTCCTGGTCCTGCCGGGGATTGTCCGCTCATGTCAGCACCGTCCCGCTGCCTGGAACCGTATCCGCATTCGCGGCAATACTGCCGGCGCCACCGGGGCTTCCGGTGGAGAGCGGCAACCGGATGATCATCGTCAGCCCTCCCCCTGGGGTCCCCTCGGCGCTCAGTGTTCCCCGCATGGCCTGGACGAAGCCCTGGGCGACGGCCAGTCCCAGGCCCAGGCCGCTGGCATGGGGCAGGTCATCAACCCGCTGGAACGGCCTGAACATGTCCAGCACCTTCCGCTCGGGAACGCCGGGACCATGATCGACGATGCGCAGTTCGCCGCACGGGTGTCCCTCAGGAGTCACACCGCCCAGCCCGTCCGCCGTCGTGGTCACCGACACTCCCGAGCCCGGGGCATGCTTGAGCGCGTTCTCAAGGATGTTGGCAATGACCCGTTCCAGCAGCCCGCGGTCCGCTTCCACCGGCGGCAGGTTGGCCGGCAGCGCCACCGCAACAGCACCGTCCGGAAGCCCGCGCAACGCCGCATCAATTGCCTCGCTCCACCTCACCGGGCCCAGCAGCGGCTCCACCGAACGGGCGGTGATCCGGGACATGTCCAACAGGTTCCCCACCAGAGAATCGAGCCGGTCACTGCACGCATCAATGGTCTCCAGCAGCTCTCGCTGCTCAGCCGGCGTATAGGCAACACCATTTTGCAGGAGCCCGCCGGCCGCGAGTTTGATTCCGGCCAGCGGGGTACGCAGGTCGTGGGAGACGGCCTGCAGGATGGCCGTGCGCATGGTGTTGCCTTCTGCAAGGCGCAGGATCTCGTGCCGGCTGGACTCCAACTGCCGGCGCTCCAGTTGGGCTTTGACATGCACCGCGAAGGCGCCGAGCAGCCTCCGCCCTGCCGGCGGCACCTCCCTGCCGAACAGGACCAGCCACGTCACCGGGTCCACCTGGACGGTAGTGGCGCCCGGAAGGCCGCGGAGGTCCTGGGCTCCGTCCTGCCAGCCGGAAATATCACCGGCTCCCGCCAGCAGGAGCGGCGTGCGCCCTGTTCCCTGACCCTTCGGATCCCGATGCCCGGCGGCCGGGAGGTTGCTGACGACGGCGGCCCCGGAGGCACCGAAGGCATCGAGGGCTTCAGCGAGCAGGCCGTGGAGGGTGTCCTCGGACCGGGACGCGCCCAAGGCAAGATCACCCAGGGTGGCGGCTTCGGCCTGTGCCCGGGACGCTTCCTTGGAACGCCGGGCAGATCCATCCACCACGCCGGCCACCGCCACCGAAACGCCGACAAATACCGCCAGCGAGAGCAGGTCCTGGGGGTCGTGGATGGCGAGGTCGCCGAGGGGCGGAGTGGAAAAGTAGTTCACCAGCAGGCTGCTCCAGAGGGCACCCGAAACCGCCGGCCACAATCCGCCCACCAGTGCTACGGCCACGGCGCCGGTGAGCTGAATCAGCACCGCGGTGGCCACACTGTGATCGAACATGGCCAGGAGGAGCTGCAACAAAGGCGGAAGAACCGCGGCGAGGGCAAACCCGAACCCCGTCCGCGCCCGGCCCAGTTCCGGCCGCCTCCCCCGGCCGCCGGAGTACCGGACCAGTGGCACCACCTGGACGTCAATGTCCGCCGCCTCCCGCACCACTTTGGTGTCCACGCCCAGGCTGAAGGGGGCCGTGATCCTGCGGCGGCGGGACTGGCCCACCAGGATGTGGGAGGCCGCTGCCGAGCGGGCGAACTCCACGAGGGCGGCGGCGGCATCGGAGGCCGATACCGTATGATAGCTGCCGCCGACGTCTGCAACCAGGCGGCGCTGGGCTTCGAGTGCCTGCGGGGACTCCGCCCGGGTCCCGGCCGGGGTGCGTACATGGACGGCGAGCAGTTCCCCGCCAACGCCCCGGTGGAGAAGCCTCGCGGCGCGGCGCACCAGGAGTTCCCCGTCGTCGTCGCCCTGGAGGCCCACGACGATCCGTTCCATAGCCATGAGCCACATTCTGCCACCCAGTCCGGCCCCCGCGTGCCGTGCGCTCCGCCCACACCACATGCGGCGGGCGCTTCAATGGTGCGGCGGCGCGGCGCGGGAACGTAGGCTCGGGTACATGGCCAGATACTTTGACGTTCATCCGCAGGATCCGCAGCCCCGGGCCATCGCCCAGGCAGTACGCATGGTGCTCGACGGCGGACTGATCGCCTATCCCACAGACTCCTGCTATGCGTTGGGCGCCCAGCTGGGCAACAAGGACGCCCTGGACCGGATCAGGAGCATCCGCAGCCTGGACGACAAGCACCATTTCACCCTGGTCTGCAAGGATTTCGCCCAGCTGGGGCAGTTCGTGAACATAGGCAACGACGTCTTCCGCAGCATCAAATCCGTGACCCCCGGAAGCTACACCTTTATCCTGCCTGCCACCAAAGAGGTTCCGCGGCGGCTCCTGCACCCCAAAAAGAAGACAGTAGGAGTCAGGATCCCCGACAACAGGGTGGTGCAGGCGCTGCTGGCAGAACTCGGTGAGCCCCTGCTCTCCAGCACGCTGCTGCTGCCGGACGAGGAAGACCCGCTGACCCAGGGCTGGGAGATCAAGGAGCGGCTGGACCACCTGGTGGACGCGGTGATCGATGCCGGCGACTGCGGGGCGGAGCCCACCACCGTAGTGGATTTCTCCAGCGGAGTGGCTGAGGTGGTCCGGCGCGGTACCGGAGACCCGGCACGCTTCGAATAGTCCGTCAGTCCTGCTTCCGGGCGCGGCTGGGCTGCACCCGGGGCGGCTCGCCCGGCATTTTGGGGTAGTCCGGCGGGAATGGCATCTCCTCGAGGCCGGCCTTAAGGTCCCGCTCCCACCACTTTAGAAGCGTGTCGATGGTGCCCGATGTGCTGTGCATGTCCGCCCACGGGTCGCCCACAGTTCTGAGCCGGTCCGGCACGGTCAGGATGGTGAAGTCCTTCGGGTCGGCAGTCTCCAGCTCGTCCCAGGTGATCGGGCAGGAGACCGAAGCATGCGGCAGCGCACGCGGGCTGTAGGCGCCGGCGATGGTGCGGTCGCGGTTGGCCTGGTTGAAGTCCAGGAATACCCGCTTCCCCCGTTCTTCCTTCCACCACGCGGTGGTGACCTGCTCCGGCATCCGCCGCTCCACTTCACGGGCGGCGGCAATGACGGCATGCCGCACATCGAGGAACTCCCGCGTGGGCTCGATGGGGGCGTAGACGTGCAGCCCGCGGTTGCCGGAGGTCTTGATGAAGCAGGTCAGCCCGGCCTCGGCCAGGACCTCCTTCATCACCAGCGCCGCGGGGACGGCATCCCCAAAGTCGGTGCCCGGCTGCGGATCCAGGTCGATGCGCAGCTGGTCCGGGTTGTCGGTGTCCGCGCTGCGCGAGGGCCACGGATGGAAGACCACCGTGTTCATCTGGACAGCCCATACGGCAGCAGCGGGCTCATCCAGGATCAGCATCGGATGCGTGCGGGCGCTGGGAAAAACCACCTTCTGCGTCCGGATGAAGTCCGGCGTCCCCTTGGGCGGGTTCTTTGAGAAGAACATCTCGCCATTGACGTTGTCCGAGTACCTCTGCAGGGCCACCGGCCGGTCCCCGTTGGCCGCGATGAAGGCTTCTCCCACGTCGCACATGTAACGTGCCAGGTCCAGTTTGGTGAGCCCCAGATCCGGCCAAAGGACGCGGCTGGGGCTGGAAATGCGCATCTCACGGCCGCCGTCGGGGCCCGGAACCATAATGGTGGTCTGTTCGCTCGCCATGGGGACAACGTACACCCCGGCTCCGGAAACCGGACAGATTTCCGCCTCCCGGTCCGGCATGATGGAGGGATGCCAGCCCCGGAAGTTCCCCTGACCATTACGGTGGGCGACGTGACCGTCAGCGCAGCTTATGCCCGCCCCGACAATCCTTCCGCCACGTTGGTGGTTGCCCATGGCGCCGGCGCCGGGATGGAGCATCCGTTCCTCACCGGGTTCACGGCGGCACTGAACGGGCTGGGCGTGGCGACGCTGCGCTTCAACTTTCCCTACCGCGAAGCCGGAAGGAAGTTCCCGGACCGGCCGCCTGTGGCCATCGCGGCGTGGCGTGCTGCCATGGCCGCTGCCGCCGGGCAGGCGGGGAAGCATCAGGACGCTGGCCCGCTCTGGGCGGCCGGTAAATCCTTTGGCGGCCGGATGGCGTCCATGGCTGTGGCGGATGGTATGGACGCTGCCGGGCTCGTCTACCTGGGGTATCCCCTGCATCCGCCGGGCAAGCCCGAGAAGCTGCGGGACGAACATCTGTACGGACTGTCCGCTCCCATGCTGTTCCTGCAGGGCAGCCGGGACACATTCGCCACTCCGGAACTCCTGGCAGACGTGGTGTCCCGCATCGGCCCCAATGCTGTCCTTCAGTGGGTGGAGGGCGGCGACCACTCCTTCGCTGTCGCCGGCACCAGGCGCCCCGCCGCTGAGGTGGGCGCCTCCCTGGCCGGGCCGGTGGCAGCATTCATCCGGAGTTCCGGGTGACGGCTTTCGCAGCGGCGAGCCGGGCCAGGTCAACCCGGTTGGCTGCACCTGTCTTCCGCAAGAGGCTGGAGATGTGCGAACTTACCGTTTTTTCACTGATGACCAGCGCCTCGGCAATCTCCCGATAGGTTCTTCCCGCCATCACATGATTCAGGACAGCCGACTCGCGTGGCGTCAGGCCGGGAAGCCCGCCTCGTTCACCATTCCCGGTTCCAACAGGTACCACCGGCACGCGGGCATGGACCGCCAGCCGCTCCAGCGCGTCGCGATGCGGAATTGCATTTAGCGCAATGGCCAGGGAAAGTCCATGCCGCAGCAGTCGGGCCGCGAGGCTCCGGTGGGCTTCCCCACCCGTCAACAGGACTTCGGCCGCCCTGCGGCAGCAGTAGACCTCTTCCCAGGGAAGGGCGCCGATCCTGAAAGCCTCCGCCGCAGCCGCCCATTGCTCCCCGTTGGCCGGAGAGAAGCCTGCCCGTCCGAGTTCGGCGGTGTACAGCAGTGAGAACGCAACCAACTGGCTCCGGTAGAGGGTGGACTGGACCCCCGGTTCCCTGAGCACCTCCGGGAACTCCTCCTTGAGGCGGCGGGAGGCTGCCACGAGACCTGCGGTTGGTGAACCGGAATCCCTTGCCTGCCCGGCCCTGTCAGCCAGGGCCTTGGCCGCCAGCGGAACCAGCCATTCACACATGGTGGGCGGTGGTCCCGGACGCGTGGCACCGGCCATGGCGGCTTCGAAGGATTTCTCCGGATATCCCCCGGCGGCCTCCACCTCGGCACGGACGGCAGCAACGTTGAGGTTCACAAAGGCGGCCGTGTCCTGATTAATTTCTTCCGCCCGGGCCAGCTGCGCCCGGGCTTCCAGTACCCTGCCTTGCAACGCGGCCAGCCTGGCCGCAGTCAGCCTTCCACTGACGTCCCCCATTGGTCCGGGATCAAAGCTCCTTACCGTCCGCAGCGCCTCCTGGGTACGTTGCCAATCGCCGGCGGCAAGGTAGCTCGCGGCTTCGTCGGCTGCCAGCTTGGACATGTATGCGTGCGGCGCAACATGTGCGGCAAGTTCCCTCCTGCCCGCGCGCATCAGGTCTGCGTAGCGGGCGCTGGCCCAGGTTTCCTGGGCATTCCCCACCCAGGCATAGGCATGGACATAGGCCCAGAAGTCGCGGGCTGCCAATGCGTCGGCCGCCGCTTCATAGGCGAGCCGGACAGCTTCGTCCGGACGCTCACCAAAAACTGCTGCCATGGCCGACGACGTCAGCGCATAGGCCATGGCCCGGGGGGTGGCCGGACGCACGTGCCAGTTTGAGCGCCTGCACGGCTACTGCGTCAACGCCGCTGCGGACGTGCCACTGGGACGCGTGCGCCAGCTCTGCCAGTGCGAAGGCGTGCTGCCAGCTGCCCGGCTGCACGGCGGAGAGGCGCACGGCTTCGTTGACGTCCTCCGCAGTAAAGAACGCATGGCCCAGGGACCAGCGCAAGTGCATGCGCCGGACCCGCAGTTCAGCTGCTGCCAGTGGTTCCCGCACTGTGTCCAGGCTGGCAAGCAGTTCCTCCACCGCTTCCAGCTCGGCGGCAAATGCCCTGCAGCAAAAGCTTCGGTACGCACCCGGTCCCACAGTTCCCGGAGCCGAATGTTCGGTGAACGCGCCTGTTTCCAGAGAGAGACGGCCCGCTGGAGCATTCGAAGGGCGTCCCCGGAGGCCCCGGAACGCGCAGCGGCGTCAGCTGCCGCCACAGCGCATCGAAAGGCTTCATCAACATTTCCGGCCAGGTAGTAGTGATCCGCCAGCGCTGTCAGGCGGTCCCCGCCCGGATGATCCCTCAACTGGTTCTCATAGAGAACGCAGAAAGCCGCGTGCCACCGCTTCCGCTCGTCCGCGGAAAGGCCCTGTTCAAGGACTTCGGCGATGAGCGGATGATGAAACCAGTAGGTGCCGTCAGGTTCGAGGTCCAGGATTCCAGCCTCTGTTGCGGTCCTGAGCAGCTGGGGCACCACGCCTTGAACGGAGTCCATGGCGGCAATCGATTCAAGGTCGCCGCCCGAGATGGCCCGGCCTCCCACTGCAAGGATTCGGGTCAGGTTCCGCACCTCCTCCGGAAGGCCCCGCCACGACCGCAGGACTGCCTGCCGGAGGTCCACCGGGAAACCCGGCGGCAGTTGGGCGGAACCGGTTGCCAACCCCTCGGACAGCAGGAGGTTGAAGTAGGGATTCCCGCCACTGTGCCGGAATATTTCGGTTACCAGGGACTGGCCGGGGGGCGAGCCCAGCAGTTGCCCAAGCTGCGCTTCCGTGCCTGGCCTGTCCAGCGCCGGCAGTGTGCAGAGCCGGACCCCTGGCAGCCGGCGGAGGTCGGCCAGCCAGGTGTGCAGGGCGTGGGCTTCGCCCAGTTCTCCTGTGCGGAGCGTACACACCAGGCCAAAACGCCGGTTGGGCGGGCCGGCAGCCAGGTACATCAGCACATCCAGGCTGTCCTGATCGACCCACTGCAGGTCGTCAATGACCAGAAGTACGGGCTGTTCGTCCGCAACGGCGCTGATCCATTCGTCGATGCGCAGGGCGGCATCGGGCAGCGGGACATGGGTTGCAGAGGAGAACAACGGAGCGGCCAGGGCCGCAGGTGCCGAACGCAAACCCAGGTAGGGCACTTCCTGCCCTGCAAGGGGCAGGGCAGCGCCTTTGACGATCACCACATCGGTACCCGCCGCGCACGCCTGCTCCACTAAGGCCGTCTTGCCTACGCCTGCGTCGCCGCTCACGATCAGTGTGCGCGCTGTCCCGGATCGGACTGCCTCAATAAATGCGGCCAGGACAGCGAGCTCCTGGTCCCGTCCCACCAAATCGTGTGCACCGGCATCGTCTTTGAATGCCACGCTCCCAGCTTTACACCCGCGCCCTGATGACTGACAGGGCTGCATGCCCCCTATTTTTTAAGGGCCTGCGGGAGTTTTTTAAGGGGCGCTACCGGATGTGCGCGCGAACCTCTGGCATGAGGCTGGAAGGGCCACCCGAGAATCATTTGAAAGGCCCAACCATGTTTTCCGTTTCCCTGCCACCAGTCCGTGCCGCCGCCACGGCAGCGCTGCTGCTGGTCGCAACTGTTCCGGGATATCCCGCTTTCGCTTCAGCCGGGCTTCAGGAGGCGCCGGGGAACAGCTATGAGCCCTGCCCCCTGACGCGCATCGGCACCCAATTGGTCCGTTGCGACAACCTGACAGGGGCCGGAGCGGAGGCACCGTATTGGATTCCGGAACAGTGACGGAGCGTTCTGCCGGAGCCGGGCACTAACGGCCGGCGTTTCAGTCCCCGTGGCAGTGCTACGCGGCTGCGTCCTCGTGCCACCAGCCTTCCCAGGCGGCGGAGGTGAGGCGGCCTTCGGGGAACTCGCTGGTTCCGCCGGCGCCGTTTTGGGACCGGCCGTCCTCGAAGCGGCGGCCGTCGAGCAAAAGGTTAAGGCTGTTCAAGAGAAACATCTTTACGTCCTTCCATGTCTGATGTGGACCACTCTGTCCAGGTAGGAACGAGCCTAACCGGAGCATGTTTCAGCCCATCGACGGGACGTTTCGGCTGTGTATCTTAGTTCTCACGGAGCCTGGACCAGGCTGCAAGGCGTGCCCGGAATGCGGCTACTGACGGGGTTTGACGCGTGCGGTGGCGGTGGCCGCCCAGGGATCCTCGGGCCAGGGGTGCCTGGGGTAGCGCCCGCGCATTTCAGCCCGGACCTGGGCGTAGGGGCCCGACCAGAAGGACGTGAGATCGTCGGTCACGGCCAGGGGGCGCCGCGCGGGCGACAGCAGGTGGAACAGGACCGGCACGCGGCCGCCCAGAAGCCGGGGTGTCTCTGCCCACCCGAAGCACTCCTGCAGCTTGACGGCCACCACCGGGCGGCCCGTGTGATCCGCAGCCTCCGGGTACCCGATCCTGATCCGCGACCCGCTGGGCACCTCGAGCCATTCCGGCACGAGGTCATCAAGTTGGGCGGCCTCCGGCCAGGGCAGCAGCCGCCGGAGCGGGCCGGCCAGGTCAACGGAACGTGCGGCTGCTCCGCCGGCGAGGGCTTCCAGCTCCGGGCCCAGCCACTCCTCGAGCCGCAGCAACAGGGCCTGGTCCGAGACATCCGGCCAGGAACCATCCAGTCCGTGGTGCAGGAAGGCGAGCCGGCGGCGGAGCGCCTCTGCCGCCGTCGACCATTCCAGGGCGCCGAGTCCTTCCTTTTTCAAGGCCTTCGCGACGGCGGCGCTCCCCTCGGCCCGTGACGGCCGGACAGGGGTGGACGACAGGACGATCGCCCCGAGGCGCCGGACTTTTCGTGCGGACACGCGGCCGCCTGCAAATTGCGCTTCGACGGAGTCCGTCAGGAGGCGCCCGGCCGCGGCTTCGGCGAGGTCGGGCGTCAGCGGTGCGGCGGAGCGGATCACGGCGCCGGTGCCGGCGGCATCCCTGCCGTCGGCACGGGTTACTTCCGCCACGGCAAGCCATTCGTGGCCGGACAGGGAACTGCCGGCGGGCAGCCCGGCGCGGGTTCCGGAGGACAGGAGGTAGCGGTTGGGCGGGTCGCCGTCCACGCGGCGTGCCACCCGGTCGGGGAAGGCAAGGGCGACGACGGCTCCCACCATTGCGCTGCCGGTCACCGGCGATGGCAGGACGGGCGAAGCGGAGAGCGCACCGCGCTGCGCCAGGGCGGCAAGCCGGCGGGTGTCCTCCGCCCAGCGCCGGGCAGCTGCGCCTTTTTCATCACGGAGCTGGGACAGGAGGCGGGTGAGGTCTGCGCCCGGAGCCCGGTGGTCAGCCGAGACCAGGGCCACTGCCTCCGCGGCGGCCAGCTGCCCGACGGCGGCCGCTCCGTCCAGCAGCGCCCGGCCCAGCCGCGGATCGGCCGGGATGCTGGCAAGAAGCCGACCCGCGGCGGTGACGTGGCCGTCAGGCGCCACGGCGCCCAGTTCGCGGAGTACTTCCATTGCGTCGTCCATGGCCTGCCCCGGCGGCTGGTCCGGCAGCGCGAGGCCTTCGCCCCGGGGAGAACCCCAGGCAGAGAGCAGCAGCGCGGCGCCGGTGAGGTCCGCCACCCTGATTTCCGGCGTGACGTGGGCAGGGGCTGCGCCATAGGCCTGCTGGTCGTAGCAGCGCACCACACGCCCCGGTCCCTGGCGGGCAGCACGTCCCGCCCGTTGATCGGCCGAGGCCCGGGAACAGGAAACCGTGACCAGCCCGCTCATGCCCCGGCCAGCGTCGCGGCGCGGCTCGCGGGTCAGGCCGGAGTCAATGACCAGCCGGACACCGGGAACCGTGAGGGAGGACTCGGCCAGGTCGGTGGAGACAATCATCCGTGCCTTGCCGCCGGGCAACCGCCCGGAAACCGCCAGATCCTGTTCAGCGGCTGTCACTTGGCCATGGAGTTCCAGGACGTCAACGCTGCTGCCCAGCTGCCGCCGAAGGTCGGCCGCGACCCGCGAAACCTCCCTCGCGCCGGGGAGGAAAACGAGCGCGTCACTGGAGGTGTCGCCCCTAAGTACCCGGGTGAACTCCTCCGCGGCCGTCCGGGCCACGTGCTCCAGGAAGGCGGGCGTCACTCCCCTGCCGTCCAGCCGTGTCCCGGGCGCGGGCCGCCAGTCCGTGTGAAGGGTGTGAAGCACTGAGGTGCAGTCCACTACGGGAGCCGGCGCCCCGTCGTCCTCAGCACTGCCGCCGCTGTTGGAAAAAAGTGCAGCAAACCGCGGAGCGTCCAGGGTCGCGGACATGGCGACGACGGTCAGGTCACCCCGAAGCTCCCGGACCTCGGCGAGCATGCCCACCAGCAGGTCCGTTTCCATCCCGCGTTCGTGGACCTCGTCAAGGACCACCGCTGCCGTGCCTCCGAGGCCGGGGTCGGCCAGCAATCGGCGCAACAGGATGCCGGGCGTGACGAATTCGACGACGGTTCCCTGGCTTGCCTGCCGCTCGCCCCGCACGGAGTAGCCAACGCGCCCGCCCAGAGCGCTGCCGTCCAGCACGGCGAGGCGCCTGGCGGCCGCCCGGGCAGCAACGCGGCGGGGCTGGGTGACCACAATGCGTCCGCTGCCGTGTGCCATGAGGTTTGCAAGGAGCGGCGGGACGAGCGTGGTCTTGCCGGTCCCGGGCGGCGCCTGTACAACTGCCGCCGGTCCTGCCCCGCCACCGACCGCCCGGGTGAGGGCAGGCAACGATTCCGCAAAGGCCAAACCGACACCAATGGTCCCAAGATCAAAGGGTTTGGGCGCCACCGGCTGCTGCTGCCTTCCCGAAGAAGTCATTCGTCCATTGTGCCGGAACCGGGGCTAGGGTTTCCCCTTGCCTTTGCCCTTTGACTCCTTGGCCGGACCCGGCACCACCGGTTGCGGCTGGACCGGAGCCGGTGCCGGAACCAAGGCCGGCTGTTCGGGTTGGGTTTGGGGTGCCGGTTCCGCAGGCTCAGACTGTGTAGTCGGCTCGGATAATGCCGGAGCCGGGACTACTGGTGCGGGGGCCGACGCTGCCGCAAGCTGGCCATTGATGTCCGCCCGCACGTCCTCCACCGCGGCTTCGATTCCGCGGTAACGGGACAAGGAAATCAGGCCCTGGCCGGCGGCATCGTTCAGGTCCTTCTCCAGTGCCTCAAGTGCGGCGAGCGCGCCGTCCATCCTGTTCTCTGCCGCCGCCTGGCTGATGTTCAGGACCCTGACCTGCAGGCCCCGAAGTGTCCCGGCATCAGAATCCCGGGGCTGCAGGAGCGGTGCGGCGGTATACAGAACCACGGCAAGGCAGGCGGCACCAGCCAGTGCAGCGGCTGCACGCCACAGCCAGGAGTTTTTTCGGCCGGGACGGCCATCACTGCCCGCGGCCAATACCGGAGCCTCAGGCGGCATGCCGGCCCCGCAGCGGAACCATCGCCGCAGGCCGCGCCGGAAGCACACTTACTGGAGCCATCGATTCACGGGCAGCAGTTGCATGGGAATCCGGTGTTGGGAAAGCGGATGTTTGGGCGATTGCTGCCGGGGCCATGGCCGCCGGCCGGGCCGGCAGGACACTGACCGGCGCCGTGTATACAGGAGCCTCAGCAACACTGGCGGCGGCCCGCCGTGCGAGCAGCCGCTTGACCGCCACGCGCAGCAGGATGGCGATCGACTGCCCGAGGCCCAGCCCGAGGAGCACGTGTCCTGCAAGATACTGGCCCCCGTGGCCGGCAGCACCAAAGGGAGCGCTGAGGGCCGCGGCTGCACCGGCTGCGGCAACCACCAATGCCGAAGCGGCGGCGAAAACTGTACCCATGGCCTCTTCCTGTCTCAATTAATCAGCAGGCTTACTAGTATTGGTCAGCAAGCTTACTACCTGATTGCGACGAAGCAAGCATTGATCTCGAGGAGACCGGAGCCCGCCGAGCGGTCCTAACTCCGGCCCTGGGCAGTCATACTCCACCTCTGGACACTAATAATCAGCAGGCTTAGCATTTTTGTCATCAGCTGGTTCTGCGGGCCGCCCATCAAGAGCCAGGTCCCGAAGGGCCACCCGAAGAGGCCGTCGACGCGGCACCACATCAGGAAGGAGCGATCATGGCAACGGCACGGGAAATCATGACCGGGGGCGCGGAGTGCGTGGGTGAAAACGAAACCCTGGAAGCGGCCGCACGGAAGATGAAGGAACTTGATGTGGGCTCACTGCCCATCTGCGGCCAAGACAACCGGCTCAAGGGCATGCTCACGGACCGGGACATCGTGGTTAAGTGCTTGGCGGAGGGCGGGGATCCGCGGACAGCCACGGCGGGTCAGTTCGGTGAAGGCAAGCCCGTCACCATCGGAGCCGATGACTCCATCGAGGAGGCCATCAGGACCATGCAGGACCACCAGGTCCGGAGGTTGCCGGTCATTGACGGCCATGACCTGGTGGGCGTCCTGAGCCAGGGCGACATTGCGAAAAACTACCCGGAGGACCGGGTGGGCGAACTGGTGGCCTTCATTTCCTATTGACTCCGGCGTTGCAGGACCGGCGGTGCAGGACCGGCGTTGCAGGAGCAGTAGCCGAAACGGCTCCGGGCGCCGGGTCAGATGCCCAGGCTGGCGAGGGTGCGCTGCAGCGTTTCCGCCGAACGCTGCAGCGCCTCGGGTCCGGACCCGTCCATGGGGCTTTCTTCTGCTGCCGATCCCCTGATCAGCGGGCCGCCGCGGCCAGGTTGCCCGGCAGGGGATCATGCCGGAGGTAGTGCCGGCTGAACGTTCCGGTGCCAGCAGTCAAAGCGCGCAGCTCCACCGCGTATTTCAGCAGTTCCTGGTCCGGCACTTCCGCTGTGATTTCGGTCCGGTCCCCGCCGGATGACGACGTCCCGGTGAGCCTGCCCCGACGGCCGGAAAGATCGCTCATCACTGTGCCCACATGCTCGTCCGGAACGCTGAGCACCACTGACGAGACAGGCTCGAGCAGCTGGATGCTTCCCGCGGCGGCGGCCTCCCTCAAGGCCAGGGCGCCGGCCGCCTGGAACGCTGCGTCCGAGGAATCAACACTGTGCGCCTTGCCGCCTACCAGGGTCACCCGAAGGTCCACCACAGGAAACCCGGAGGCAACGCCTCGTTGCATCTGCGCCCGGACACCCTTTTCCACCGACGAAATGAACGTCCCGGGAATGACCCCGCCCACAGTCTTGTCAACGAACTCGAAACCTGCGCCCCTGGCCAGCGGTTCCACCTCGATGTCGCACACGGCGTACTGGCCGTGGCCGCCGGACTGCTTGACGTGCCGGCCGTGCCCGGCCGCCGGGGCCGAGAAAGTTTCCCGCAACGGCGTCACCACGTCCACAGTGTGCAGCTTCACGCCCTGGTCGCGGAGCCTGTCCAGCACCACTTCGGCGTGCGCCTCCCCCATGCACCAAAGGATCAGCTGGTGGGTTTCGGCGTTCCGTTCCACCCTCAGCGTCGGGTCTCCGGCGGCCACCTTCCCCAGGCTGCGGGCGAGGGCGTCCTCGTCACTGTGCGAATCGGCTTCGACGGCCACCGGCATCAGCGGCTCCGGCATCTCCCATGTCGCCAGCAGCAGCGGCTGGTCCTTCGCGGAGATGGTGTCCCCGGTCTCCGCGGTGCCCAGCTTGGCCACGGCCGCGATGTCACCGGCGATGCAAAAAGGGACGGGCCGGAGGGTGGATCCCAGCGGTGAGTAAAGGTGCGTGAGCCGTTCGTCGGTGTCATGGTCCTGGTGGCCCCGGTCCGCCAGCCCGTGCCCGCTGACATGCACGGGCGTGTCCCCGCTCAGGGTGCCGGAGAAGACCCGGACCAGGCAGACGCGGCCCAGGAAAGCATCAACCGTGGTGCGGACAACCTCTGCCGCGAGCGGCCCGGCAGGGTCGCAGGCGAGGGCGCGCACCGGGGAACCTGACAGGTCGGTGGCCCGGGGCAGGCTGCGCTCCGGTGGAGATGGGAACGCTTTCGTGAGGAGCTCCAGCAGTTCGGCGGTTCCCAGCCCGGTCATCGCCGAGGCGGGCACGGCCGGGAAGAAGGACCCGCGGGCGACGGCGGTTTCCAGATCAGGGATAAGGACGCCGGCATCGATGTCCTCCCCGCCAAGGTAGCGGTCCATCAATGTCTCGTCTTCGCTTTCGGCGATGATTCCCTCGATCAGCTCAGCCCGGGAAGACTCCGCGTCCGCCAGTTCCCCGGGGTCCGCCGCCCGCGCCGCCGGGCCGGAACCCTCCGCTGGATACTCGAAGACCGTCCCGGTCAGCAGGCCATGCAGGCCAGTGACTTCCCCGCCGGCCCGGACCGGAACGTACAACGGCAGCACAGTGTCGCCGAACGCTTCGCGGCAGGCGGCCAGGACGCCGTCGTAATCAGCGCGGGGATGGTCCAGCCGCGTGATGACCACTGCGCGGGGCATGCCCAGGTACTGGCACTCCTGCCAGATTGCGGTGGTGCCTGCATCCACCCCGTCCACGGCGGAGACGGCGAACAGGACGGCGTCCGCGGCGCGCAGGCCCGCGCGGAGTTCGCCGATGAAGTCCGGATAACCGGGCGTGTCGAGGAGGTTGACCTTGATGCCCGCCACGGGCAGCGGCACCACTGACAGCGCCACCGAGCGCTGCTGGTGGATGGCGGCGGGATCGGAGTCGCTCACGGTGGTTCCGTCGACCACAGAGCCCTTCCGGGTGATCATGCCGTTGGCTTCCAGCAGCGCCTCGATGAGGGTGGTTTTGCCGGCGCCGGACCGGCCCACGAGCGCCACGTTCCGGACCAGGGCAGGATCCCTGGGCGTGATGCCGGCGGAGCCGTTGCCCTGGCGTCCTTCCGGCCCGCCCCGGCCTGCTGCGTCCTTGCCTTTCACCGACATCGGAACCTCCTGGCGTCCTTGCCTGGTTGTACTGGCTGCTGCTCTTACTTGCCGCGCGCCTTGCGGGTTGCGGCGTCATTCGCCTTTTGCAGCGCTTTGACGAGTTCTTCTTTGTCCATGCTGGAGCGGCCGCTGATGTCCAGTTCCCGGGCCCGCTCCATCAGGTGCTTCTTGGAGGCATTGGCGTCCACGCCGCCCGCAGTGGGCTCTTTCGAGCCAAGTCCCTTTTCCGCCCGCTCGTCCGAAGGCCCGCGCTTCTCCTTGGGCTCCCAATGGTCGCCGACCTTTTCGTAGCTGTGCTTCAGGGAAGCGTAGGCGGCACGCGCTGCGCGGCTTTCGTCGTTGTCATAGGACTCCATGGCAGAGTCGTAGGTTTTCGCGAACGTATCCTGCGCCTTCTGGTCCGATCGTTGCAGGGTTGAGGGAAGCTCATCCTTGCGGGCGTGATCGTTCTTCCCGGTCTTCGGCATGGCACTCACCTAACTTTCGTCAGCAGGACTGATCATGCGGAACACACCCAGCTTAGCCACGCCCTGCTTTGCTTGTCTGCTGCCCGGACCGCCCGCAACCTGTGACCGGGAAAAGTCCGTCAACGCGGCTCCGGCCATTGGTCCGGGTCATAACCGTAAAGACGCGGCGGGCGGGGTGCCTGCCCGGGGTCAGCAGGCGCTTCCTCCCGGCCGGCAGCTTCGGATTCCTCCTGCTGCGGTGCCTCGGCATCCCCTGCCTCGTCCGGGCCGCGTTTCTTCCCGCCGTCATTTCTGCCAGTACCGCGCCTGTGCGGGCTGTCAGCCATAGCCACTCCAATCCCCCGTTGAAGAGGTCCGGCTGCTTGAACCATTGAAGCCACCCTAGCGGCAGGGTATCCACCCTGGGATGTCACTTTTGCTCAAGAAATAGGCAGTTTTCCGCACTCCAGGCAGGCAGGCATCCAGCGCTGCGCGGAGGGATTCAGGCCGGCACGGTGCGGTCCAGTGCATCGAGGAGGCGCCGGACAGAGCCGCCCAGGTTCCAGTCCACGGCGAGGCGTTCCAGCTCGGCGCGGGCTTCGCCGGTAGCGGGGTGCAGCCGGGCGCCTGCCTCTTCCAGGCTGGGCAGCTCGAGGTCACGGACAAGGCGTACGACGGCGGGCGCTGCCTTCAAGTAGTCCTCGGCGGCTTCCAGCTTGGCCCGGACCGGTGACGAGAGGCCGCTGCCGGCGTCCGCAGCCGCCTCGAGCAGGTTTTCAAGGGTTCCGTACTTCAACAACAGCGATGCCGCCGTCTTTTCACCGATCCCCGCGACCCCGGGCAGTCCGTCGGAGGCGTCACCGCGGAGGGTGGCGTAGTCGGCATATTGCTGGGGCAGCACGCGGTACTTCCCCACCACCACCTGTTCGGTCATCACATCCAGGTTCCGCATCCCGCGGGCGGTGTAGATGACCCGCACTTGCCGCCCGTCGTCGCAGACCTGGAAAAGGTCCCGGTCCCCCGTGACCACGTCCACCGGAATGCCGGCATGGCTGGCGTAGGTGCCCACCACGTCGTCGGCCTCGTGGTCCGGCGCCCCGACAATCGCGATGCCGGCCACGCCCAGTACCCTGCGGATCATGGGCAGCTGGGCCTCAAGCGCGTCCGGCACCACCTCGATGTCCGGAGCGCCGGCGTTCACTTCTGCCACCCTGTGGGCCTTATAGGTGGGGAGCAGGTCCACCCGCCATTGCGGCCGCCAGTCGTCATCCCAGCAGGCGATGAGGTGGGTGGCGCCGTAGTCCGTGGTGAGCCGGGCAATCATGTCCAGCAGGCCACGGACAGCGTTGACGGGTGTCCCGTCCGGGCGGCGGATGGAATCGGGCAGGCCGTAGAAGGCACGGAAGTACAGCGAGGCGGTGTCCAGCAGCATCAGGCGGTCAGGCATACCCTGATCCTGACACGGAAAACGGCCTCCCGGGGCAGCATGGCCCGGCCGCCACGCCGCCGGCCCGCCCTTGCGCGGCTGGGAACATCGGGCACAATGTGCTTCATGGGGCGTTGGAGCGAGGACAGGGTGGCCGGCGCCGCGCCCGATGCAGCTTCCCTGGCCGCCGCCCGCAAACTCGCCCGCCCGGGGCCTTGGTCCGAGACGGGCAGCAACGACGTGCTGGTGTGGGGCAAATGCCAGGGCAGCGGAAAGACCCCCTACCAGGTAAGCGTTGACCTCGCCGCCCCGGCCTACCGGTGCTCCTGCCCCAGCCGGAAGTTTCCGTGCAAGCATGCGCTCGCCCTCCTCCTGCTGTGGTCCCGGGGTGAAGCGGCCGACGCCGGAACAGAGGCTGCGGATTTCGCCCGGGAGTGGGCGGAACAGCGCGCCGGCCGGGCAACCGTGCGGGAACGGCGCCAGTCCGAACAGCCGGCCGATCCGGCGGCACAGGCAAAACGGCTTGCCGACCGGCTGGCACTCATGGACGCCGGCATCGCGGACTTCTCCCGGTGGCTGGCAGACCTGGTACGGACGGGCGTGGCCTCCGCCAGGTCCCAACCCTATTCGTGGTGGGACGGCGTGGCCGCCCGCCTGGTGGATGCCCAGCTCCCGGGCCTGGCCGAACAGGTACGCACCATGGGTTCGGACATCCACGCCCGCAGCGATTGGACCGATCACCTCCTCCACCGGGCAGGCAGGTGGTGGGCGCTCACCAAAGCCTGGCGGATCCGGGACCACCTGACCCCCGACGAACTTGCCGACCTCCGGGTTGCCGTCGGCTGGTCCGTTCCTGCCTCGGAGGTCGAGGGCGTGGAGGCCTTGCCGGGCCCCTGGCTGGTCCTCGGCGCCCACCGCAGCGACGACGGACGGCTCCAGCAGCAGCGTACGTGGCTGCGCGGCCCGGACGGAACGGTAGTGGTCCTCCTGGATTTCGCTGCCCGGAGCGAGCCACTCGCAACACCCCAACTCGCCGGCGCACTGTTGGAGGCCACAGTGGCCCGGTACCCGGGATCAGCGCCCCGGCGGGCGCTGTTCACCGGTGGTGTGGGCACGGCAGGGACGGCCCGGACTCTGGGCGGGGGAAGCAGTATCCGCCAGGCACTCGATGCCGAATCAGCCGCTGTCGCCTCGTCCCCGTGGCGGGAGCGCCATCCGGTGCTGCTGGCCGGAGTGCGCCTCTCCACTGGCGGCTCCGGGTGGCTTCGGGATGAAGCCGGTGATGCGCTTCCGCTGGTCGATGCGCCCCTGGACTCCCTGCTCGCCCTCACCGGCGGCCACCCGGTGGACATTTTTGGTGAGCTGGAGGAGGGCCGCCTGCGGCCGCTGTCCGCCGTCATCGGCAACGCGGTGGTGACGCCATGACCTGGCTGGCCGAACTCCGTGCTGCCGCCCTGGTGGGAACAGCCCGGCACCCTGCGCCTTCCCCGCCCGCAGAGCTGGGCGTCCGCCCGCCGGAAGTTCACACCGCCGAAGAATCGCTCCTGGACCAGGCCGCGCTCGCCGACGCCGTCATCCGCGCCGCCCGGCAACCCCGCCGCCTGGATGATGCCGGCCTGGCCAGGCCAGCGCCACCGGACCACTGTCCGCAGGCCAGCGGTGAGGCCGCCCGGCTGCTGGACCTCCTGCTCACGCAGCCGCCGGTGGGGCCGGAGCTGCGCACCCTGCTGGTGGCGGACTGGCTGCGGCTGGCCGCAGCTTCAGGAGTGCGGGTTCCACACAAGCTCCTGCCGCCCCTCCTCGCCGCGGCCGGCACCAGAGCATCGGTTGCGGAGCACTTGCACCCGGCCATCGGAACGCGCGGCCGGTGGCTGCAGGGCCTGCTTGAGAGCGACCAAGGGACCAGCGATTCCGGGGCCGGACATCAGCAAGGCGCTGCAGCGCGTGACTGGGCAGAGCTGGCGGGTACGGACGCCACCGCAGAAGTGGAACGGCTCCGCCGCACTGATCCGGCCGCCGCCCGCACGCTGCTTGGCGGGCACTGGGACAACCTCGCCGCCCGGGAACGTGCTGCCCACCTCGCCACATTCACCGCCAACCTCGGACCGGACGATGAGGAACTGCTGGAGCGGGCCCTGGATGACAAAGCCAAAAGCGTACGCGACACCGCGGCGGCGCTGCTCGACCGGCTGCCGGACAGCGCCCGCGCAGCGCGCATGGCCGACCGGCTCCGCCCCCTGCTCCGGCTCAACGGCGTGCTGCGCAAGCGCCTCGAGATCGGGCTGCCGCCGGAACCTGACGCTGCCGCACTCCGGGACGGAGTTCCTGCGCAGCCGCGCAGCGGCGAACCGGACCGGCTGGCCCGGCTCGACACTATTATCCGGGGTGCCCCGCTCGATACCTGGACCTCGGCAACCGGCCGCGGCCCGGCGTCGGCCATTGCCTTGCTTAAGGGCGAGACGCGGGTGCTGGAAGCCATCGCGTCCACCGCTGCCCGGCGGGCCGACCTAGAGTGGGTGCGTGCATTGCTGGAGGACCGCTTTGAGCCGCGCCTGCTGGCCTGCCTGCCAGCGGTTGAACGCGAGGAGAGGCTGGTGCGGCAGCTCCGGAGCAGCGCGGCACCGCCCTTCGCATTGGTCGAACCCCTGCGGGACCTTCCCCGGCCCTGGGGACCCGCACTCGCTGCCGAAGTGTTGGAGCAGATCACGGCCAAAAACGGCGGCCAGCTGGCGGTCATGCTGGCAGGGATCCTGCCCGCAGCACTCCCGCCCGAAGCCGCCGGGCAGTGCCGGCAACTCCTGGAGCGTTCCGACGACGACGCCGCACGGCGCCGCGTGCTCCGTGACGCCGTGCAATACCAATCGTTCCGACAATCCCTGACGGAGGCTTTTTCATGACCGATACCCAGCCCGCCCAGGACGTTCTCCGCGCCCACGCCGAAACCGCCTATGCCGAGGAACTCGCGGCCCTTGCCGCCGCCGACGACCGGCCCCGGCCGCCCAGCTGGCGGCTGTCCCCCTGGGCCGTCACCACCTACATCCTTGGTGGAACCCTGCCCAACGGCATGGTGGTCACGCCCAAGTACCTGGGGTCGGAGCGGCTCGTGGAAATCGCCGTGGCGTCCCTGGCCACGGACCGGGCCCTGCTCCTGCTCGGGGTGCCGGGCACGGCCAAGACTTGGCTGGGCGAACATCTGGCGGCGGCCATCTCGGGAACTTCCACCCTGGTGGTGCAGGGAACGGCGGGCACGCCGGAAGAGGCACTGCGCTATGGCTGGAACTATGCCCGGCTGCTCGCCGACGGGCCGTCCCGGGCGGCACTGGTCCCGGGGCCGGTGATGCGGGCCATGGAAACCGGAAGCCTTGTCCGGGTGGAGGAACTGACCAGGATCCCCTCCGACGTGCAGGACTCACTCATCACCATCCTCAGCGAAAAGAGCCTGCCCATTCCGGAACTCAATGAAGAGGTGCAGGCCCGCAAGGGGTTCAACGTCATCGCCACGGCAAACAACAGGGACAAGGGCGTCAACGACCTCTCCTCCGCGCTGCGGCGGCGTTTCAACACCGTGGTGCTGCCCCTCCCGGACAGCATGGAGCAGGAGGTGGAGATCGTCACCACCCGCGTCCGCAGCCTGGGGGCGTCCCTGGAACTGCCGGCCGATCTGGCGGCGCTCTCCGAAGTCCGGCGCGTGGTGACTGTGATGCGCGAGCTCCGGGCCGGCGTCACCCAGGACCAGCGCACCACCATCAAGTCGCCCTCGGCAACGCTGTCCACCGCGGAAGCCATCTCAGTGATGACCAACGGCCTCTCCCTGGCAGCCCACTTCGGCGACGGGACCGTCCGGGCGCAGGACGTGGCCGCCAGCCTGGTGGGCGCCGTGGTCAAGGACCCCGTGCAGGACCGGGTGATCTGGCAGGAATACCTGGAGACCGTGGTCCGGAACCGGCCGGAGTGGAAGGACCTTTACCGGGCCTGCCGCGACCTCGAATCCTCCAACTGAAACCGGGACTCCTGCAACCATGACAGAAGTCCACGTCCTCGGAATCCGGCACCACGGACCCGGGTCGGCGCACTCCGTGGCCGAGGCGCTCGCCGCCCTCCGGCCGGACCTTGTGCTGGTGGAGGGACCGCCGGAACTGGACCAGGTGATTCCCCTGCTCAGCGACCCGGAGATGGTCCCGCCGGTAGCCGGACTGATCTATGTTCCGGATGAGCCGCGGCTGGCTTCCTTTTACCCGATGGCCAGCTTTTCCCCGGAGTGGGTGGCCATCCGCTGGGCGCTGTCCACGGGCGCGCAGGTGCGCGCCATCGACCTGCCCGCGGCGCATACGTTCGCGCTGCGGGAGGGGGGTGACGTCCCGCCGTCGGACGAGGCGCCTTCGGAGGAGCTGCCGGCAGAGGAGGCGCCGGCAGAGGAGGAACCGCTAGTGGCGGACGACGGCGGCTCCTCCTCCGTGGGTTCCCGCCCCTACCGGCCGGACGCCATCGGGATCCTCGCCCGCGCCGCCGGGTACAGCGATGCCGAGCGCTGGTGGGAGGACGCCGTGGAGCACCGCCACAGCGACCCGGTGGAGCGGTTCGAGGCGCTGACTGAAGCGATTGCCGAAATCCGCGCAGCCGATGACCGGCCGGCCCACCATCCTGACGTGCTGGAAAACAACCGGCGGGAAGCGTCGATGCGGCGGCTGCTCCGGGCCGCCCTCCGCGAGGGGCACGTCCGCATTGCCGTGGTGTGCGGCGCCTACCATGCACCGGCACTGGTGCCCGCCCACTTTCCCCCGGCCGCCGCCGACAATAAGGTCCTGGCCGGCCTGCCCAAAACGAAGATCGCCGTGACGTGGGTGCCCTGGACCTCGGGCCGGCTCAGCCTGGCCAGCGGGTACGGCGCCGGCGTCACCGCACCCGGCTGGTACCAACATCTGTTCACCCACTGGATGGGGAATGACCCGGGCACGGACGTCTCCACCACCTGGCTGGTCCGGGTGGCGCGCGCGTTGCGCGGCGAGAACCTGGACGCGTCAACAGCATCAGTGGTGGAGGCAACAAGGATGGCGGACGCGCTCGCCGCAGTCCGCGGACGGCCCAGTCCGGGACTGACAGAACTTGACGATGCCGCCCAGGCGGTGCTGTGCGACGGATCGCCGCTGCCGCTGGCCCTGGTGCACCGGGAGCTGACCGTGGGACTGGAGTTGGGCAGCGTGCCTGATTCCGCGCCCACCGTCCCCCTCGCCGCCGATCTTGCCGCCACCCAGCGCAGGCTGCGGTGGAAGCCAAGCGCCATGGAGGAAGTCCTGGCCCTGGACCTGCGCAAACCCGCACAGCTGGCCCGCTCCGTGCTGCTGCACCGGCTGGCGCTGCTCGGGGTGGACTGGGGAATTCCGGCCGAAACGGGCCGGACCCTGGGCACGTTCAAGGAGGCGTGGACGCTGCAGTGGAGGCCGGAGCTGGCCATCGCCGTGGTGGAGGCCGGCCGGTACGGCACCACCGTGGCCGCGGCCGCCTCTGCCTACGTTGCTGAGCGCGCCCGGGAAGACGCCAACTTGGCAAGCCTGAGCGGATTGCTCGCGAACTGCCTCCTCGCAGACCTGCCGGAGGGTATCGGTGCCGTGGTCTCTGTCCTCGCCGAGCGGACTGCCCTGCAGCAGGACGTCGCCCCGCTTCTGGAAACAGTCGCGCCCCTGGCCCGCACCTGCCGGTACGGCAATGTGCGCGGTGTGGACGTGACGGGGGTGCGGAAGATCCTGGACACTACAGTGGTGCGCGCCTGCGTAGGCCTGCCGACGGCGTGCGCCGGCCTGGATGATGAAGCCGCGGACGTGATGCGGCGCGCCATCGACTTCGCACAGCACGGGCTGTCCCTGGTGCCGGACCTTCCCCTGGATGACTGGCACAGGGCCCTGTCCGCCGTCGCAGGCTCCGACCTGATCCATGGAGCGGTGGCGGGACGGGCCACCCGGCTGCTGCTGGATGCGGGACTGGTTGAAGCGGACCAGGTTGCCGCACGGCTCAGCCGCCGGCTCTCCGTTGCCACCCCAGCGAGGGAAGCCGCGGCCTGGCTCGATGGCGTGGTCTCCGGCGACGCAACGCTGCTGATCTACGATCCGCGGCTCCTGCAGCTGGTGGACCGCTGGGTGGCCGGCGCGGACGACGAGGCCTTCGACGACGTCCTGCCGCTCCTGCGCAGGACTTTTTCGGCGTTCAGCGAGCCTGAACGGCGGGAGATCGGCGAACAAGTGACACGGATTGGCGGCAACGTCCCGGCCGGAAAAGACAATCTGCCGGACCTGGCGGCAGCGGGCCCCGCGGTCCGGACAATGGCCCGGTACCTCGGATGGGACGTGGTGGCGTGACGGAGCGCGACGACAGCAGCCGCGGACGCCTGGCCCGCTGGCGGCTGGTGCTTGGCGGGCATGGGGCCGATGGCATCAGGGACGGCCAAGGCAACAAGGTGGAGCTTTCGGCCGCCGACGCCCGGCGCGACCACGCCCTGGAGGAGTTATACGGTGAGGACCAGCGCCGCCGCGGCGGCCTCGGTGCCTCCAGCCCCCGCGTGTCGCGCTGGCTGGGCGACATCCGCGGGTACTTCCCGTCCAGCGTGGTGCAGGTGATGCAGGCGGACGCCATGGAACGGCTGGGCCTGCGGCAGCTGCTCCTCGAGCCGGAGATGCTCCGCACGGTACAGCCCGACGTCGGCCTTGTCAGTACGCTGATCGGCCTGGGCCGGGTGATTCCCGAGCATTCCCGCGAGACGGCCAGGGCGGTGGTCCGCCAGGTGACCAATGAGTTGGAAGAGCGGCTGCGTGCCAGGACCATCCAGGCGGTCACCGGTGCGCTGAACCGCGCGGCACGGACCAGGCGGCCGCGGCACCAGGACATCGACTGGAACAGGACCATCGCGGCCAACCTCAAGCACTACCAGCCCCAATACCGGACCATCGTGCCCGAGCGGCTGGTGGGGCATGCCCGGCGCAGCACCCAGATCCAGCGTGAGATCATCCTGTGCATCGACCAGTCAGGCTCCATGGCTGAGTCGGTGGTGTACTCCAGTGTGTTCGGGGCGGTGCTCAGCTCCCTGCGCTCAGTGCGTACCCGGCTGGTGGCCTTCGACACCGAAGTGGTGGACCTGACCGATGAACTGGACGATCCGGTGGATGTGCTGTTCGGCGTGCAGTTGGGTGGCGGCACGGACATCAACCGTGCCTTGGCGTACTGCCAGGACCGGATCACCCAGCCCACCGAGACCATCCTGGTGCTCATCAGCGACCTCTACGAAGGCGGCATCGCCGAGGAGATGCTGCGCCGGGCCGCCAGCATCGTCGGGTCCGGCACCACCATGATCGCGCTGCTGGCCCTCAGTGACAGCGGCCACCCGTCCTTCGATGCCAACCACGCGGCAGCCCTCGCCGGAATCGGGGTCCCGGCCTTCGCCTGCACCCCCGACCTGTTCCCCGACCTGATGGCTGCGGCCATCGAACGGCGGGATCTGGGTGAATGGGCCGCATCGCACGACATCCCCGCGACGCACGAACCGTGACTTTCGGAGAGCCTGCCTGATGACCGCCTGTGGCACCACGGCACCGCCAGGGCCGGGTCCTGGCACCAGCTCTGGCATAGCGGGCGGATCGGGACGAGAATGGCCTCGTGTTCCGTGCTATCCGCAGCCGGGACAGCGAACCCATGAACGCTGCCGCCCGAAAGATCCAGCGCATCTACCTGACGTTGACGCTGGGCAATACCCTTGCCGCCTCCTTCATCTGGGGCGTCAACACGCTGTTCCTGCTGGACGCCGGCCTGAGCAACTTCGAGGCCTTCGCCGCCAACGCATTCTTCACCGCAGGGATGGTGATTTTCGAGGTTCCCACGGGGGTTGTCGCTGACGGCTGGGGCCGCCGGGCGTCGTTCCTGCTGGGCACCGTAACCCTGGCAGGCTCCACCTACCTCTACTACCTGCTGTGGCAGTTCTCCGCCCCGTTTCCGCTGTGGGCAGTGATGTCGGTGCTGTTGGGGCTGGGCTTCACCTTCTTCTCGGGCGCGGTTGAGGCGTGGCTCGTCGACGCCCTGCGCTACTCCGGCTACGAGGGCGGCCTGGAGCCGGTGTTCGGGCGGGGGCAGATGGTCTCGGGCATGGCGATGCTCGCCGGTTCGGTAGCCGGCGGCGTGATCGCCCAGGCCACCAGCCTCGGCGTGCCGTTCCTGGTGCGGGTGGGCGTACTGCTGGCCATGTTCGTCGTGGCCTTCGGCCTGATGCACGACGTCGGATTCACACCCGAGCGCTCCACGCACCCCCTCAAGGCGACGCGCGCTGTCCTGACGGCCTCCATCGATAACGGCCTGAAAATCCCGCCCGTGCGGTACGTAATGCTGGCCTCCCCGTTCAGTGCCGGCGTCGGGATCTATGTCTTCTATGCGCTGCAGCCGTTCCTGCTGGAACTCTACGGCGACCCGCGCGCCTACTCCGTGGCTGGCCTCGCTGCGGCTATCGTGGCCGGTGCCCAAGTGGTGGGCGGCTGGCTGGCGCCCTACGCCAGGAGACTGTTCCACAAACGGACGTCGGTGCTGATCCTGAGCGGCAGCATCAGTGCGGTGCTCCTGCTGGTGCTCGGCTTCACCCGGGCCTTCTGGCCGGCCCTGGTCCTGCTGACCCTCTGGGCAGTCGTCGACTCGGCCGCCATGCCCGTGCGGCAGGCGTACGTGAACGACATGATCCCATCGAAGCAGCGGGCCACGGTGCTCAGCTTCGCCTCCCTGATGGGGTCCAGCGGCGGCGTGGTGGTGCAGCCGCTGCTTGGCCGGAGCGCGGACCTCTACGGCTATCCGGCGTCACTGGCCCTGGCCGGAATCTTCCAGAGCCTTGCAGTTCCCTTCCTGGTGGCCAGCAGGCGGCAGGGTGCTCCGGCGGACCGGGCCAATGCACCGGCAGCGCCCTCGGACCAGGGGCCGGCCCAGGACTCCCGCGCCTGAACCTGCTGGCCCAGTGCTGGGTATAGTTGTTGGTCTCCAGACGAGGAAGGCCGCCGCATGATCGAGATCCTGACCCCCGCCGAAGTTATCCGGGCAAGGGAAACAGGAGCCCTCGTCGCCGACATCCTGCAGGCCATCAAGAGCCGCGCCACGGTGGGTACCAACCTCCTGGACATCAACCGGTGGGCCGGGGAAATGATCATCGGCGCCGGGGCGTCATCCTGCTACATCGACTACGAGCCGTCCTTTGGCCGCGGGCCGTTCGGCCACTACATCTGCACAGCGGTCAACGATGCCGTGCTGCACGGAAAGCCCTACAACTACACCCTGGCCGACGGCGACCTGCTCACCCTTGACCTCGCCGTCGTCAAGGGCGGGGTGGCAGCGGACTCCGCCATCAGTTTCATCGTGGGCAGCTCACAGCCGATGGAAAGCATCACCATGATCGATGCCACCGAACGCGCTTTGTATGCCGGCATCGCCGCTGCCGGTCCCGGCGCCCGCATCGGCGATATCTCCCATGCCATCGGTTCGGTCCTCAGCGAGGCCGGCTACCCGATCAACACGCAGTTCGGCGGCCACGGCATCGGCTCAACCATGCACCAGGACCCCCACGTCCCCAACACCGGGCGGCCTGGCCGCGGGTACACGCTGCGACCGGGCCTGCTGCTGGCGCTGGAGCCCTGGGTGATGGCGGACACCGCCGAACTCGTCACCGACGCTGACGGGTGGACCCTCCGCAGCGCCACCGGATGCCTGACAGCGCACAGCGAGCACACCATCGCGATCACCGGGGACGGTGCCGAGATCCTCACCCTGCCCACGCCGGCGCAGCCGTAGGACGGTCAGCGGTCCCAGGACGTCCAGTCGGCGTCGTCGAACGCCTGTCCGCGGAAGTGCGCCCGCAGGTACTCCCCCACCACCGCAGCCCCCAGCCCGCCGACGTCGGGCGCCACCACCCTGGCCCCCACCCGCCGGGCCATG
>NZ_VHIJ01000061.1:0-16386 GCF_006680095.1 Pseudarthrobacter sp. B4EP4b
TGTTATTGGGAAAAATTGGGGGCGGGACGGCCTGCCAGTGACTGGAAGGGGCGGGTCAGGCGAGGGGGCGGTGCATCTCCACGATCTCCTGGTGCCGCGGGCTGTTGGGGTTCATCAGGGAGTTCCGCTTGCCGTAGAAGAAGTAGATGGCCAGGCCTATGACCAGCCAAACGATGAACCGCAGCCAGGTTTCCCAGTGCAACTGGAACATCAGGAACGCGGAGGCCAGGACCCCGAAGGCCGGAACCAGGGGCATCAGCGGCAGGCGGAAGGAACGGGGGGCGTCCGGCCGCTTGTACCGGAAAATGATCACCGAGAGGCAGACGACGACGAACGCGGCCAGGATGCCGATATTCGTCAGGTCTGCAACCGCCTTGATCGGGAAGACACCGGCCAGCAGGGCTGAGGCGATGCCCGCAATCCACGTGACCCGCTGCGGGGTGCCGTGTTGGTCGGTCTTGGCGAACCAGCCCGGCAGGAGACCGTCCCGGCTCATGGAGAACCAGACGCGGGTGACACCCAGGAGGAAGGTCAGCATCACGGTCAGGATGGACAGCACGGCGAACACGGAGATGATGGTGGCGATGATCGGCAGGCCAACACCGGTAAAGGCTGAGGCAAAGCCGGCCTTCGGGTCGATGTCCTTGTAGTTCTGCATGCCGGTGAGGACCAGGGTGGCGGCCACATAGAGGAGCATCGCGATAATCAGGGAGAGGATGATGGCCTTGGGCATGTGCTTCTTGCCGTCGGTCGCTTCCTCTGCGGCGGTACTCATGGCGTCGTAGCCGAACACCGCGAAGAACACCGTTGCCGAGCCGGCCAGCACGGGGCCAAACCCGCTGGGCATAAAGGGGTTGTAGTTGTTGGTGTCGATGTAGAAGATGCCCAGGCCGATGATGAAGAGGATCAGGACCACCTTGATGGCCACGGCCACCAGTTCAAACCGGCCGAAGGCCTTGGTGCCGCGGGACAGGATCCAGGTGACGATCAAGCAGACTGCGATGGCCGGGATGTTGACGATGCCGCCCTTGCCTTCATCGGGAGTGGACGTCATCCAAACCGGCATGTGGATACCGATGCCGGACAAGAACGCATCAAAGTAGCCGGAGATGCCGATGGCCACGACGGCCACGATGGCAATGTATTCGAGCAGCAGGTCCCAGCCGATGAACCAGCCGATCACCTCGCCCAGCGCAACGTATCCGTACGTGTAAGCAGAGCCGGCGCGGGGAATCATGCCGGCAAACTCTGCGTAGGAAAGCGCCGCTGCCGCGGAGGCAAGGCCTGCGATCAGGAAGGAAATCAGCACCGCGGGCCCCACCCCGGGCGTTCCTTCGCTGCCTGCTGCCACCAGTCCGGCAAGGGAGAAGATGCCGACGCCGATGATGCCGCCGACGCCGATTGCCGTCAGCTGCCACAGCCCGAGTGACTTGAAGAGGCCACTGTGTTTGTTTTCTTCCTCGATGTCATCGATCGGTTTGCGCCGCATGATCGACTGGGTCATGTCTCTACTGCTCATCAGGAACTCCTGCTTGGGTGCTTCCCCGTCACGGCGCGCGAAGAATCGCTTGTGACGGGGGTAACTCGGTCCCAACAGTATGCAAGGGTGCTTGCGTTAGATAAAGTGACTACTTCTAACCTATATTCATTAGTTTCGGTAAGGATTTCCTCATGCTTGACGTCCGCCGGCTCCGCCTGCTCCGGGAATTAAGCATCCGGGGGACGCTGGCGGAGGTGGCCGAGGCACTGCAGTACAGCCCGTCGTCGGTCTCGCAGCAGCTTGCCCTGCTCGAGAAGGAAGTGGGCGTGGAACTGCTTCGCAAAACCGGGAGGCGGGTCCAGCTCACGCCGCAGGCCGAAGTGCTGGTGGCGCACACCGCCAACCTGCTCGAAACCATGGAGCAGGCCGAGGCGGACCTCGCCGCCTCCCTGACCACCGTCACGGGGACAGTCCGGATCGCCGTTTTCCAGTCTGCGGCCCTGGCCCTGATGCCGGACACCCTGACGAGGATGGCCAAGGCCTATCCCGAGGTCAGGATCGAAATGATCCAGCGCGAGCCCGAAACGGCGCTGCACGAAACCTGGGCGCGCGACTTCGATCTGGTGATTGCCGAACAGTATCCCGGCCATGCCGCCCCGCGCTATCCGCAATTGGACCGCGTCAAGCTGACCACCGATGCCATCCGGCTCGCCGTTCCTCCGGCGTCCGACGGCGGGCCCTCCATCCGTTCACTGGAGGACACCGCGGAGCTCGCCTGGGTCATGGAACCGAGGGGTGCGGCGTCCCGCCATTGGGCCGAGCAGGCCTGCCGCAGCGCCGGGTTCGAGCCTGACGTACGCTTCGAAACCGCGGACCTGCAGGCCCAGGCCCGCCTGATCGAGTCCGGCAACGCGGTGGCCCTGATGCCGGACCTGGTGTGGACCGGCCGTGGCACCACAGCCCAGCTGCTGGAGCTTCCGGGCAAGCCGCACCGCACCGTCTTTACGTCCGTCCGCCGCTCCAGCGCCCAGAGGCCGGCCATCCTGGCCGCGCGGGAGACGCTCGCTGCAGCAGCCGCGGCGCTGGCAAGGACCGACGCCGGGTGACCGGCCGCCGTCGTACGTTTCCTTCCAAGGGGCTAAGCGTCACTGTTCCCTGCGTCACTGCGCCGTTGAGCGCCCGGCGCTAGACTGATGCCGTTATGAATCGAACAATGTTCA
This sequence comes from Pseudarthrobacter sp. B4EP4b, assembly GCF_006680095.1. Taxonomy (NCBI): domain Bacteria; kingdom Bacillati; phylum Actinomycetota; class Actinomycetes; order Micrococcales; family Micrococcaceae; genus Pseudarthrobacter; species Pseudarthrobacter sp. B4EP4b. The sequence continues at coordinate 2,701 of NZ_VHIJ01000061.1, forward strand.
AGTCCAAAATCCACCGGGCCACCGTCACACACGCCGACCTGCACTACGTCGGTTCCGTCACCGTGGACCTGGACCTCCTCGAGGCCGCCGACATCCTGCCCGGCGAGCTCGTGTCCATTGTGGACATCACCAACGGCGCACGGCTCGAGACCTACACGATTGCCGGCGAGCGCGGTTCCGGTGTGATCGGCATCAATGGTGCAGCGGCGCACCTCATGCACGAGAACGACCTCGTCATCCTGATCACCTACGCCCAGATGACCACCGAAGAGGCCAAGGCCTACGAACCGCGGGTGGTCCACGTGGACGAAAACAACCGGATCATCCAGCTGGGCAATGACCCCGCCGAGGGCCTCACTCCCGGGATGATGCGCCCCCCTTTCGCGCTTAACAACGCCACCGCCTAACCGGAGCGTGTGTCCCGGTACCTACTTCCGCCGCGCCCTGGGGGATAAGCAGCCGGTGATCCCTTGCTAGGTGTACTGGCCGGCTTCTTTGTTGTCTGGTGCATCATCCTGGTGGGATGGTTCGTGGGCCGGCAGAAGATCCTGGGAGAGAACGCCCGCCAGGTCCTCAGTTCCCTCACCTTCTTTGTGGCCAGCCCCGCGCTGCTCTTTGAAACGCTGAGCAAAGCCCGCCTCGGGGAAGTCTTCGCCGCACCTCTGTTAGTAACAGCGGTTGCCGCCATGGCCACAGCCGCCGTCTTCTTCAGCATTGCCAAGTTCTGGATCAAGCGTTCCTTGCCTGAGGCCCTGATGAGTTCCATGGCTGCCTCACTCGCCAACTCCGCCAACCTCGGTATTCCCATCGCGGTATATGTTCTGGGTGATGCCAGCTATGTGGCGCCGCTGCTGATCTTCCAGCTGGCCTTCTTCACGCCTCTGTTCCTGATGATCCTGGACTCCAGCACCAGCGCGCACCGCACCACGCCCCTCAGTTTTGTGGTGATGATCCTGCGCAACCCCATGATTGTGGGGTCCGCGCTGGGCCTGGTGGTGGCCGGCACCGGCTGGAAAGTCCCACCGCTGGTGATGGAGCCCATCCACCTGATTGGCGGTGCAGCCATTCCCGCCATGCTGATCGCCTTCGGCATGAGCCTGAACGGCACCCGCCCCCTGCAGGCCGCCGCGGGCCGGCGCCTGGACACCCTGCTGGCGAGCGGTTTCAAACTGGCCGTCCAGCCGGGGCTTGCATATCTCTTCGCCCGTTTTGCGCTGGGCATGGAAGGGCATGCCCTGTTCGCCGTGGTGGTCACATCCGCGCTGCCAACCGCCCAGAACGTCTTTGTGGCCGCTAGCCGCTACAAGACCGGCCTCACCGTGGCCAAGGACACCGTGCTGATTACAACCGTTGTGGCCGTTCCGGCGATGATTGGCGTAGCGCTGCTGCTGACGTGATGGGAGTTTGATGGACAAGATGCTGGACACCGTGGTGATCGGCGGCGGGGCCATGGGATCGGCCGCCGCCTGGGCGCTGTCCCGCCGCGGCCGGCAGGTGACGCTCGTGGAGCAGTTCGGACCCGGGCACAAGATCGGCGCCTCTCACGGCACCACCCGCAACCTGAACCCGGGCTATCACCGTCCCGAATACGTGGCCATGCTGGCCGAGGGGCTGGCTCTGTGGGACGAGCTGGAGCAGGACAGCGGCGAGATGCTGCTGGCCCGAACAGGGATCGTGAACCATGGACCGGACCCGCGGCTTCCGGACGTGGCCGCGGCGCTGAATGAGGCAGGCATCCGGGCCGAATTCCTGTCCCCCGCCGAGGCAGGCGCGCGCTGGCGGGGCATCCACTTCGACCAGCAGGCCCTGTACATGCCCGACGGCGGCCAGCTCAACCCCGAAGCGGCGCTTCCCGTCTTCCAGCGTCTCGCCGCGGCCCGTGGCGCCGAGATCCGTCACCACACCAAAGTGGTCGAGTTCAAGGTGATGGACGACGGCGTCCGGCTGGCTTTCGAGTCCGAGGCCGGTACCGAGGTGGTCACCGCCGCCCAGGTGGTGGTCACCGCCGGCGGCTGGACGGAGAAACTCCTCGGCACCGCCGGCGCCGGGCTCCGGATCCCGAAGCTGCGGGTGACCCAGGAGCAGCCGGCGCATTTCCGGGTTGCTGATGCCGGCGCCGTCTGGCCCGGATTCAACCACATGCCGGGCACCAGTCCGGAATACAAAAACTGGTACTCCCCCGTGTACGGGATGCAGACCCCGGGTGAGGGGATCAAGGCAGGCTGGCATGGTGTGGGCCCGCTGGTGGATCCGGACCGGCGTTCCTTTCAGCCAGAGCCCGTGCAGCTCGCGGCCCTGCAGGATTATGCGCGGACGTGGCTGCCGGGGGTGGACCCGGATTCGTTCGAGGCCATCAGCTGCACCTACACCACCACCCCGGACGAGGACTTCATCCTGGACCGGATCGGCCCCGTGGTGATCGGCGCCGGGTTCTCCGGGCACGGCTTCAAGTTCACACCCGTGGTGGGCCGGATCCTTGCGGACCTCGCCACCGGCACCCGGCCGGCGCCGGACATCTTCCGCGCTTCACGCTAGGTCCTGGCTGCTTCACGCTAGGTCCTGGCTGCTTCCCTTTACGTGTCAGCGCTGCTACGGCTGCCTTCCACGTCAGGGTCCGGCTGCCCGTTGTCCTGGGAAGCGGCCTGGGCTGGCTCGTCAGTGGCACCGGCCTTCACAGCAGGCATCGCCAGCACCGCCGCCACGGTAAGGATGCCGCCCACCAGCGCCGCCAGGAAGACCGCCCCGGAAGCGGCCACCACGGCGGGGGCGTCGCCTTCGCCGGCTGTGTTCGCATAAACCGCGTTCCCCACCGCACCGAACACGGCCACACCAAGGGCGCTTCCGATGGACCGGGCGAACATGTTGGTGCTCGTGACCACGCCGCGCTCATTCCAGGAAACACTGGACTGGGCGGAGATCAGCGTCGGAGTGGCCACCAACCCGAGCCCGAGCCCGACCACAAAGCAGCTGCCTGCCACCAGCAGCACGTTGGGAGTGGCGGACGTGAGCGTCAGGACCAAGAGGCCCGTTACGGTGATGCTGATCCCGATCAACGCAGTGGCCTTGAACCCGATCCGCAGGTAGAACCGCCCCGCCTGCGAGGCACTGACGGGCCAGCCGAGGGTCAGTGCCGCGAGCGCGAGCCCGGCAACAAGGGGCGAGGTGTGCAGCGCCCCTTCCAGGAACGTGGGCACGTAGGAGGTCAGCCCGATCATCACAGCCCCGACGCCAAAGGAGACCAGCGCGGTAGTTCCAAGAAGCCGCCGCGACACCACCCAGGAAGGCAGGACCGGCTCCGCCGCCCGCCGCTCCACCACCAGGAATACGGCCAGCAGGACCGCACCCACAGCAAAGATGCCGATGCTGATGGGCGAATCCCACTCCCACCCCTGGCCGCCCTGGAGGGCGCCAAGGATCAGCAGGCCCAGTGAGCCCGCCAGCAGGGCCGCGCCGGCGTAATCCACCCGGTGCCTGGCACGCTCAACGTTTTCGTGCAGGGTCCGGAACAGCATCCACCCGGCCAGCAGGCACAGCGGGACGTTGACCAGAAAGATGCCGCGCCAGATTCCCAGCGAAGAGAAAATGCCGCCAAGGCTGGGGCCCACTACCGAGGAGACTGCCCAGACGCTGGCCAGGTAGCCCTGGACCTTGGCGCGCTCCTCCAGCGAGTAGATGTCCCCGGCGATGGTGATGGACACCGGCAGGACGGCTCCCGCGCCGAGTCCCTGCAGGGCGCGGAAGGCGATCAGGGAGGGCATGCTCCAGGCAATCCCGCAGAGGACGGACCCCAGCAGGAACAGCCCGATGCCCGCCAGGATGATCGGCTTGCGGCCCACCATGTCTGACAATTTGCCGTAGATAGGCACCGAGACAGCCTGCGCCAGCAGGTACGCCGAAAAAAGCCACGGGAACGACTCGAATCCCCCCACATCCCGGACGATCGACGGCACGGCAGTGGCCACGATGGTGGAATCAATGGCCACCAGCCCGGTGGACAGCATCAGGGCAATAAGAATGGGGCCGCGTTCAGAACGGAACCCCACTCCCTGGGTGCGGGCGGTCATCATCAGTCTCGTTTCAGTCTTTTGGGTCCCTGTTACCTCCACTCTAGGTACCCATGACCGCCGCGGACTATCTCCTGCCCTGGTGTCCGTCCAGGAGCCGGGCGCAGCGGATGAAGCCAAGGTGCGAGTACGCCTGCGGGTGGTTGCCCAGGTGCGTCTCCGTGCCGGGATCGTATTCCTCCGGCAGCAGTCCCGTGGGGCCGAAAAGGTTCACCAGCTGGTCGAACAGGTCCCATGCCTCATCGATGCGGCCCACCGCCACGTACGCTTCGATCAGCCAGGTGGTGCAGATGTGGAACCCGCCCTCCAGGCCCGGCAGGCCGTCGTCGTACCTGTACCGGAAAACAGTGGGCCCCACCCGCAGCTCACGCTCCACCGCAGTGACGGTGTCCAGGAAGCGCTGGTCCGTGACGTCCAGCATGCCGGAGAGGCCGATGTGCAGGACGGCGGCATCGAGGTCCGGGCTGTCGTAGGCCACGGTGTAGGACTTTGCCGACTCGTCCCAGCCCTCGCGCAGCACTTCCTCACGGATGGTGCCCGCCATCACCGCCCAGGCCGGGTCCGGCTCACGGCCGTGGCGCGCGGCTGTCCGCAGCGCCCGGTCCAGGGTCACCCAGCACATCACCTTGGAATAGACGTGGTGGCGGGCCGCCCGCCGGGCCTCCCAGATACCGTGGTCCGGTTCATGCCAACGGGCCAGGACGGCCGAGGCCATCTGGACCATCAGCTCCCAGTGGCCGTCCGCGAGGGCACCCTCCCGCTCACTGAGGGTATGGATCAGTTCAGCAACCGGCCCAAATACGTCCAGCTGGACCTGGTGATCTGCTGCATTGCCGATCCTCACCGGGCGCGAGCCCGCATACCCCGGGAGGCTGTCGACGACGGCTTCGGTGGAGAGCGGCGCACCGGTCACCGAGTAGAGCGGGTGCAGCCATTCGGGGCCGGGTGCGTGTTCGAGGATCCGGCCCAGCCAGGCCAGGAATCCGGCAGCCTCCGCCGTGGAACCGAGATCCACCAGCGCGTTCACCGTCATGGACCCGTCCCGCAGCCAGCAGTACCGGTAGTCCCAGTTCCTGGTCCCGCCAATGCCCTCAGGCAGGGAGGTGGTGGGGGCCGCGAGGACGGCGCCCGTGGGCTCATGAACCAGGGCGCGGAGCACCAGGGCCGAGCGCCGCACCAGGGAAGGCTTAACGGAAGGCAGGGCAAGCCGCTGGACCCACTGCCGGGCCAGCAGGGCCACCCCGGCCCGCCGCTCCGTCTCCCCTTGGGGGTCCGCGGGCTGCGGCTCAGTGTCACCACAGCGCAGGTTGAGCACCACCGGTCCATCTTGCAGGTTCACGGACGCCGTGGCCGTGGCGTGCCGGCCGTCCGAGGTAATACTGAACGTGACACCGGGGGCAAAGAGGATGATCGGTTCCGATGTGCCCACCACGTGTACCTCGCCGCCGCGTGCTTCCATGCTGAACGGCGCGTTGGCGTAGTCCGGCCGGGGAGCAAAGACAATCCTGGCGGCTCCGTGCCCGGAAAGCACCCGGACCAGGCTGGTGATGCCGTCCGGGGCAGGCTCCAGGTAGTCCGTGACCGTGACGTCCGCCCACCGGGTTTCGACAATCATGGTGCTGTCCACGTACCGCTGCCCCAGCACTTGGGAAGCCTTGACCGGTTCCACCGAGAAGTGGCCGGCCGCGTCACCGCCTAGGATGTGCGCAAACAGCGACCCTGAGTCCGGCAGCGGGTGGCTCATCCAGCAGATCTTGGCGTCCGGTGTCAGCAGCGCGGTGGAAGAGCCGTTGCCGATCATCGAGTGCCGTTCCAGGCCCACGGCGTCCTCGCCGAACAGCCAGGCCCGCCGCAATTCGAAGAGGAGGGCGAGGACCCGTGCGAAGGATTCCGGGTCGCGGACACGGTGGGCGGCGGCGGTCTCCCCCGGGCCTACGTGCAGTCCCAAGTCGGGCCCCCGCAGGGTGGCGATGGCGAGTTCGTCGCTGTAGGCATCCCCGGCGAACATGGCTGCGCTGGCTCCCAGCCGGGACCGGAGTGTTTCCAGGGCTTCCGCTTTGGACGGTTCCACAACGGACAGGTCCAGCACCGAACCGTCCACGATAAAGAACAGGCCGTGGACCCGGGCGATTTCCCTGGCGGTTTCCGTGACGGACTCCACAACGTCCGGCGGCGCCGGCCGGGTGTGGACAGAAACGGCCACTGGTTTGCGTTCAATCCAGATGCCTTTTTGGAAACCCACTGCCTCGTTAAGAGCGGCGTTGACCTTCTGCAGGGCGGATTCGGTGGCGAGGGTCTGGCCGTGCGCGAAGCCCATGTCCGATTCCGCACCATGCGAGCCGATGAGATGCACCTCCACCGGAAGGCGTGAGACCGCCGCGAGGTCACGGAGCGAGCGCCCCGAGATGATGGCGGCATGCGTGTTGGGCAGGGCCGCAAGGGCGCGCAGGGCTATGGCCGCGCTGCCCAAGGGAAGGATTTCGGTGGAGATCCCCTCGGCGTCGCACAGGGTACCGCCGTAGTTGCAGGCCACCAGCAGCGCGGGGACGCGGGCCAGTACTTTGAGTTCGGCGAGGAGGGCGGGCGTCAGCCCGTTGTCCGCCGCATCGGACTGGACGAATGCGCGGAGCATCTCCAGCGGGAGGGAACGGGTGAGCAGAGCGGAATCCGCCACGCTTTGGTTCAAGGGTGTCGGCATCCGTGTACCCCTTAGAGGCAGGACCAGGCCGGTAACTCAGCCGCTGGATTGCCTGCGGACTACCGGTTGGTGCCCCGCCTGGGAATCCCAGCGATTCCCAAGGGGGCAAGTCCAATACTCAGCCCCGGCGGTTTCCCCCGAAAGTCCCCTTCATTGCGTATGTGTAAAAGTCTGCGGGTCGCGCTGGTGTCACGCACGGCAGCCTTTTGGACCACGACGGCGGTGCCTGGCGCGCGGAACCTGGGACCCGCCGTCGTGCCCGCCTGAAAAAGTGCCGCGCGTGACGCTCCGCCGGGCCTAAGAATCAGACCCGCACCAGCCCGGCGGCCTCGGCCAGGAGTTCCACCGACCGGAGCCGGGCCTCGGTGCCGGCGCTCTGGTGCGCCACGATGAGTTCGTCGGCGTCGGCATGCCGGCCGAATCCATCCAGGTAATCCAGAACGACGTCGGGTGTGCCCACGGCGGAGTACGTCATCATCTGCGAGACGTGCTGGCCCTGCGGGGAGTCGAGGATCATATCCGCTTCATCGTCCGTGAATTCCCGGCCGCCGCCGAAGAACAGGGATACCCGGGCACGCTTGGTGGCCTGCATCATGGCCTGCGCTTCGGAGGCGGAATCCGCGGCGATCACGTTCACGCCGGCGATGACGTGCGGCGCGTCCAGCTGCGCCGAGGGCTTGAACTCGCGGCGGTAGAGGGCCACGGCATCCTGAAGCGCATTCGGGGCGAAATGGGAGGCAAACGCGTACGGCAAGCCCAGCTGGGCGGCGAGCCGCGCGCCGAACAGGGACGATCCCAGGATGTACAGCGGAACGTTGGTGCCCTTGCCCGGTGTGGCTTCGACACCCTGGATCCGGGTGGGACCGGTGAGGTAGCCCTGCAGTTCCAGGACGTCCTGCGGGAAGCTGTCCGCGGACATGGGGTCCCGCCGGAGCGCGCGCATGGTGTTCTGGTCACTGCCCGGTGCGCGGCCCAGGCCCAGGTCGATCCGGCCCGGGTGCAGGGTTTCCAGCGTGCCGAACTGCTCGGCGATGGTCAGCGGGGAGTGGTTGGGCAGCATCACGCCGCCGGCGCCGAGCCGGATGCTTTCGGTGTGCGCGGCAACATGGGCGATCAGCACGCTCGTCGCGGAGGAGGCAATCGAGGACATGTTGTGGTGCTCGGCGTACCAGACCCGGCGGTAGCCCAGTTTCTCGGCGCTCTGCGCCATGGCCACGCTGCCCGCGAAGCTCTCCGCCGCCGTCTGGCCCTTGCCGATGGTTGCCAGGTCAAGGATGGAGAGGGGAAGAGTCACGGTAAATGCCGGCCTTTCAGAACGTTTCGCAGGAAGGTGCCGGCCGGGTTGCGGCGGGCACGGTTTGTATAACGACGGCGGCTGCCGGCTTATTTCTGTGACTTGCGGAATACTCAGCAGGCTGAGGAGGTTGCCGCCCCTATGAGCCTTGAGACAACGAACCAGCTGGAACTGTCCGCAACGATTGACCTGAAGGACCTCGGAACCGTGCACCGGCTCGGTTTTGGTGCCATGCGCATCGTGGGCGACGGCGTCTGGGGTGAGCCCGCCGACCGCCAGGCCGCCGTGGACGTGGTTCGCCGCGCCGTCGAGCTCGGCGTTGATTTCATCGATACCGCAGATTCCTACGGCCCGAACATCAGCGAGGAGATCCTCGCTGAAGCGCTGTACCCGTACAAGGACGGGCTGAAGATTGCCACAAAGGTGGGCTTCACGCGGACCGGTCCCGGCAAGTGGATCCCGGTTGGCCGTCCGGAATACTTGCGCCAGCAGACCGAACTGAGCCTGCGGAAGCTGAAGGTGGACAGCCTGGACCTGCTTCAGCTGCACCGGATTGATCCCAAGGTGGATGCTGAAGAGCAGTTTGGCGTGCTCCGCGAGCTGCAGGACGAGGGCAAGGTCCGGGCGCTGGGACTGTCGCAGGTGAGCGTGGCGGAACTGGAAGCGGCCGGCAAGCACTTTACCGTTTCCACTGTCCAGAACCGCTACAACCTGACAGACCGGAGCTCGGAGGACGTGCTGCGGTACTCAGAGGAGAACGGGATTGGCTTCATCCCGTGGGCGCCCATTTCGGCCGGCGAACTGGCGCAGCCGGGCGGGCCGCTGGACGAGGCGGCCAAGCGCCTCGGCGCCACCACTTCCCAGGTTGCGCTGGCTTGGCTGCTGCGCCGCTCCCCCGTGATGATGCCCATCCCCGGCACCGGTTCGGTGAAGCACCTCGAGGAGAACATGGCCGCTGCGGGCGTCACGCTCGACGACGACACGTACGCCGAGCTCGAGGCCGCCGGCGAGTAGCACTTCCGAACAGAGAGGAGCAGCACCATGGCAAACATTTTGATGGTTGTTTCCGCAGCAAATTCGCTCACCATGAAGGACGGCAGCGAGCACCCCACCGGCTTCTGGGCGGAGGAACTGGTGGTGGCCCACCAGACCCTGCTCGACGCTGGCCATACCGTCCACATCGCGACCCCCGGCGGAAAGAAGCCCACCGTGGACCAGGTCAGCCTGGCCGACGTGTCGGCCGGCGGTGCGGAGCGCGCGCAGGGCTTCCGGGACTACCTGGAAAAGATCGACGGCGAGCTCTCGCAAACGCTGGTGCTGGCCGACGTCGACATCGCCGCCTACGACGCCGTGGTGATGCCCGGCGGCCACGGCCCCATGGCCGACCTCTACAGGGACGCCGACCTGGGCCGCCTGCTGGTGGCAGCCAACAACGACGGCAAGATCATCGCGCCGTTCTGCCACGGTCCGGCGGGGCTGCTGAGTGCAATGGACGACGACGGCGGGTTTGCTTTCAAGGGCCGGCGCCTCACGGTCTTCACCAACGAGGAAGAGCTGGGCGGCGGGACCGGCGAGAACACGCCCTGGCTGGTGGAGGATGCGCTGAAGGAGAAGGGGGCGGTGATCGAAAACGGTGCCGCCTGGTCCTCCAATGTGGTGCGCGACGGCAACCTCATCACCGGGCAGAACCCGCAGTCCAGTGAGGACGTGGCCAAGGAAGTCATCAAGGCACTGGGATGAGTAACGTCGCTTCCTGGCGATAAGGGAGGGGACCAGTTCGTGATGAACTGGTCCCCTCCTTGCGGCGCACATCATTGGGCGCCGGCCCTCAGGCCACCCACTGGAATCAGACGGCGCAGCCTCCGTTCCCGATGGTGGGATCGATCGTCGTGATCTGGTTCTGAAGACTGCCGAACTGCGACTGGAGGCTGGCTACCAGCTCCTTCTGCGTCTTGATCGCTGCCTGGCTCGCTCCCTTCTTTGCCTGCAGGTCAGCCAGCTTTGTTTTGGCAGCTGTAACTTGTGGGTCGAGCGCGGTCAGCTGACCCTGCAAATCAGCCAGCTTTTCTTCGGTGGCACTGATGTCGCCACTGAGTTTGTTGAGCTGTTCCAACAAGGGGGCAACCCGGTTCTGCAGCCCCAGGACGTCGGCTTCCTTGGCTGTGATCTGGATGTTAAGCCCCGTGATCTGGGCGGCAAGGCTGTCCGCCAGCTTGTTGAGGCCATCAACTTCGGCGGTCCTCTTGGTGACGCCGTCGTTCGCCGCATCAAGAGTCGACTGGAGACCCGGAAGTTGCTCCTGAAGGGTGGTGATCTCCGTGTTCTTCGTCTCTACGGCGGTCTTGGCTGCGGTGAGGCCTGCTTGGGCGCTCATCAAGGTTGCCGTCATTTCCTCCAAGACGGCCCGCTGATTGATGATGGCATCCTGGGCCTCTTTGACCCCAGTTTCCAGGCCCGGCAGCGCGGCTGTCAGCCCGTCCACCACTTCCTGCTGGGCTGTGACTGCAAGGGCCGCGGCCTGCGCAGCTTGCTCAAGGGGAGGAAGCTGGCCCTGCAAGGTGGTGAGCTCGCCCTGTTTGGTGGCCACCGAAGTGTTTGCCTGATTGAGCGCCGCCTCAAGGCCGGGTACCTCGGCTTTCAGGGTTGCCATTTCGTCTTGTTTAACTGTCAGCGCGAGATTGGCGGTATTCAGTGAAGTCTGCAGCGGTGCCGCTTGGCTCTGCAAGGAAGCACTCTCCTGCTGTTTGGTCAGCAACTGCGTGTTCAAAGAGTTGACCGAGGCCTGAAGTGTGGCAAGGTTGCCCTGCAGACCTGAGATCTGTGTGTTCTTGTCCGAGATCTGATTGTTCACGCCGGTGAGCTCGAGCTTCTTGGCGGCAAGCTGGTCCTGAAGGTTCCGTTTCTTGATTGAATTTCCGTTGATCGCATCGATCTGCTTGATGAACTCAGCAATCTCCGCCTCAATGGTGCCCTTGGTTGTGGAGAATGCCGCCAGTTCGTCCTCGGCTTTCGTCAGGTCTGCCTGCTTGGCGGTCACGGCCGCGGTAGCAGTGGTGAGTTGCGACTGGAGTCCGGTGACCTGGCTAGCAAGGGTGGCCATTGCGGCGTTGTTCTCGTTAACTGCTTTGGCCGCGCTCGCAGCGTCAGCCTGGAGCCTCACCAGCTCCGCCTGCGTTGCGATTATCGAGGCGTTCTTGGCAGCCAGCGAGTCGGAGGCCCCTTTTGCCACCCTTTCAAGGGCGACCAACTCCTGCTGGGCCGTGGCGATCTGACCCTTCTTGAGGGTTACGGCATCGTTGGTGGCCTCTTCATCGACTTGCAGTTCCTTCAGCGTCTGCTCGGCGTTGGCAATCAGGGCCCTTTGCGCCTGAAGCGTTTCGTCTGCCGTGGTTCCGGCCGCCTCGAGTTCCTGCAGCTTCGACCCGGCGTCAGTGACTGCCTGCTCCGCAGCAGTCACGGCGTCGGCCGCCTGCACTGCCTGAACGGTCAGCGCTGCCAGCTGGTCTTGGGCTGCTTTGATTTCCGCATCCTTGGATTCCAGCTCGGTCGCAGCGTTATCCGCAGCCTGTCGCAGTGCGGCAAGCTGCGTCTGGGCTGCCTCAAGGGCCTGGCTGTTTGCGGCCTGCTGCGCTTCAAGATCGGCAACCTGGTTCTTCAGGTGCGCGCTTTCACCTTGGGCTGCAGCGAGTTCGGCCTGCAGCGGCGACAGTTCATTTTGGACGGCGGCCTGCTGGCCCTGCAGAGCGGCGAGGTCAGCCTTCGCAGTATCCACAGCATCGGAGGTAGCCTTCTGCTCGGAGGTCAGCTTGTCCAGCTCTGCCTGCGCCGCAGCTTCCTGTCCGCCTAGTTGCTGTTCCTCGGTCTCGAGGTCAGCAAGTGCCTTCAGTGCTGCCGCAACTTGAGCTGAAAGGCTGGCGGCCTGGTCCTGAAGCTTTGCTCTATCCGCCTGCGCGGCAGCGATGGCGTCAGCATTCTTCTTGGCCGCGTTTTTCAGCAGGTTCTCCTGGACTGCACCGCGGTGCGCGAGCTGGTTCACCACGCCGTTGCACATCCCGGTGGTGGACGACGTCGCCGCAACCGCCGGCTGGACCAGCACCAGGCTGGTAGTGAGGAGCCCGGGCAGCACCACAGCTGCGGCGAGACGGCGGGAGAAGACAGACTTTGACGCTGCAATGCGCATATGAACTCCTGTTGAGACCAATAAGCGGCCCACCCGGACCGCTGCCTGAGCCAACGGTAGGTCGTGCTGCTTGCCGGGCACACGCGTAATCCCCCACTTGTCTTTGCTCCTTGGGTACTCGTTTTCTTAAGCGGTACTCGAAGCGCACTACTTGGTTTAGCCGGCGGTACTCGCTCCATAATGTGACCGCCGCGGTCCTCCGGTGACCTGCGGTTACTCCCTGTATCTCCGGGTTTCAGCGCCTTTGATTCGGTTGCTCGCGCTGCCGGATAGTTGCTGCAACAAGCACATCCGTTGCATCCGCTACCACCCTCCAAGGAGGAATAATGCCCATTCTCAAGGCGAAACCGGCTGCTGCCGTGGCCCTCACCATCACCGCGCTGCTGGGACTGGCAGCATGCGCCGATCCCGGCGCGACGGCGGCGACAGCACCGACGTCGGGATCCTCCACCACGGCGGCAGGCAAGACGTTCAACCTGTCCCCGCAGCAGGACCGCTTCAAGGTCTCCGTGGACTCCGAGGCGGCAGCGCTGGTCCCCGAAGCCATCAAAGCCGACGGCAAACTCACCGTGGTGAGCACCGGCGGCACCGCCCCGCTCAGCACCTTTGCCACGGACAACAAGACCCTGATCGGCAGCGAGGTGGACATCGCCTACGCGGTGGGCGAGACGCTGGGGCTGGAGGTGGAGGTCCTTCCCGTGGCCTGGGCTGACTGGCCGCTGGGCATTGAATCCGCCAAGTACGAGGCCGTGCTGTCCAACGTGACCGTCACCGAAGCCCGGAAGGAGAAGTTCGACTTCGCCACCTACCGGAACGACCTGCTGGGCTTCTACGCAAAGAGCGATTCGGACATCGGCGAGATCAAGGAGGCCAAGGACGTTGCGGGCAAGCGCGTCATTGTTGGCTCCGGCACCAACCAGGAAGCCATCCTGGTCCGCTGGGACGAGGAGAACAAGAAGAACGGCCTGAAGCCGGTTGAGTTCCAGTATTACGACGACGACTCCGCCTCCACACTGGCCCTGCAGTCCGGCCGTGCGGACCTGACGTTCGCACCCAATGCCGGTTCCGCCTACAAAGCCGCCCTGGATGGCAAGAGCAAGCAGGTGGGCACCCTCAACGGCGGCTGGCCGCTGACCGCGCAGATCGCCTTCACCACCAAGAAGGACAACGGCCTGGCCGTCGCCGCCCAGGCAGCGCTGAACGAACTGATTGAAAACGGCACGTACGCCAAGATCCTGGACCGCTGGGGCCTGTCATCCGAGGCCATCCAGAAGTCCGAGCTGAACCCGGCAGGCCTGCCCAAGAAGTAAGCGGACCTGCCGACGAATGGATCCCCGCCTTGCCCTGACGGCGAGGCGGGGATTCTTCTGCGTTGCCAACGCCCCCAGTGCCTGACGCATATTCTGGGAGCAGCCCACCCTGATCATGGAGGAAGCCCATGCCCCACCCC
>NZ_VHIJ01000062.1:0-3450 GCF_006680095.1 Pseudarthrobacter sp. B4EP4b
GGTGTATGGAAATCTCATCTTGAAGCGAGCTTCCCGCTTAGATGCTTTCAGCGGTTATCCCATCCGAACGTAGCTAATCAGCGGTGCACTTGGCAGTACAACTGACACACCAGAGGTTCGTCCGTCCCGGTCCTCTCGTACTAAGGACAGCCCTTCTCAAATTTCCTGCGCGCGCAGCGGATAGGGACCGAACTGTCTCACGACGTTCTAAACCCAGCTCGCGTACCGCTTTAATGGGCGAACAGCCCAACCCTTGGGACCTACTCCAGCCCCAGGATGCGACGAGCCGACATCGAGGTGCCAAACCATGCCGTCGATATGGACTCTTGGGCAAGATCAGCCTGTTATCCCCGAGGTACCTTTTATCCGTTGAGCGACGGCCATTCCACAATGTACCGCCGGATCACTAGTCCCGACTTTCGTCCCTGCTCGAGATGTCTCTCTCACAGTCAAGCTCCCTTGTGCACTTACACTCGACACCTGATTGCCAACCAGGCTGAGGGAACCTTTGGGCGCCTCCGTTACTTTTTAGGAGGCAACCGCCCCAGTTAAACTACCCATCAGGCACTGTCCCTGACCCGGATTACGGGCCGAAGTTAGATGTCCAAAGTGACCAGAGTGGTATTTCAACGATGACTCCACCCGAACTGGCGTCCGGGCTTCAACGTCTCCCACCTATCCTACACAAGCCACTCCGAACACCAATACCAAACTATAGTAAAGGTCTCGGGGTCTTTCCGTCCTGCTGCGCGTAACGAGCATCTTTACTCGTACTGCAATTTCGCCGAGTTTATGGTTGAGACAGCGGGGAAGTCGTTACTCCATTCGTGCAGGTCGGAACTTACCCGACAAGGAATTTCGCTACCTTAGGATGGTTATAGTTACCACCGCCGTTTACTGGGGCTTAAATTCTCAGCTTCGCCGTGAGGCTAACCGGTCCTCTTAACCTTCCAGCACCGGGCAGGAGTCAGTCCGTATACATCGTCTTGCGACTTCGCACGGACCTGTGTTTTTAGTAAACAGTCGCTTCCCCCTGGTCTCTGCGGCCCCGATCCCCTCCCGGACGCGTAGTCCGTTCAAGGTTGGGGCCCCCCTTCTCCCGAAGTTACGGGGGCATTTTGCCGAGTTCCTTAACCATAATTCTCTCGATCGCCTTAGTATTCTCTACCTGATCACCTGTGTCGGTTTGGGGTACGGGCGGCTAAAACCTCGCGTCGATGCTTTTCTCGGCAGCATAGGATCACCAAATCCCCCCAAACGGGGGTCCCATCAGATCTCAGGCATCATGAACAGCGGATTTGCCTACCGTTCGCCCTACATCCTTAGACCGGGACAACCATCGCCCGGCTCGGCTACCTTCCTGCGTCACACCTGTTAATACGCTTGCCTCCCAGGATCAGGTCCTGCGCTCCACCAAAACCCTCACACCACAAGGGTGATCGGGCAGGTCTCGGGCAGTTAGTATCCCCTGTTCAGCATGGGCGGTTTTTCGCCGGTACGGGAATATCAACCCGTTGTCCATCGACTACGCCTGTCGGCCTCGCCTTAGGTCCCGACTTACCCAGGGCAGATTAGCTTGACCCTGGAACCCTTGATCATTCGGCGGACGGGTTTCTCACCCGTCTTTCGCTACTCATGCCTGCATTCTCACTCGTGTAGGCTCCACCGCTGGTTTACACCGCGACTTCACTGCCCACACGACGCTCCCCTACCCATCCAAACGCCTGAACCACAAGGGCTTAGCTAATATTTGAATGCCACAACTTCGGCGGTGTACTTGAGCCCCGCTACATTGTCGGCGCGGAATCACTTGACCAGTGAGCTATTACGCACTCTTTTAAGGATGGCTGCTTCTAAGCCAACCTCCTGGTTGTCTGAGCAACTCCACATCCTTTCCCACTTAGCACACGCTTAGGGGCCTTAGTTGGTGGTCTGGGCTGTTTCCCTCTCGACTATGAAGCTTATCCCCCACAGTCTCACTGCTGCGCTCTCACTTACCGGCATTCGGAGTTTGGCTGACGTCAGTAACCTTGTAGGGCCCATTAGCCATCCAGTAGCTCTACCTCCAGCAAGAAACACGCAACGCTGCACCTAAATGCATTTCGGGGAGAACCAGCTATCACGAAGTTTGATTGGCCTTTCACCCCTACCCACAGCTCATCCCCTCCATTTTCAACTGAAGTGGGTTCGGTCCTCCACGACGTCTTACCGTCGCTTCAACCTGGCCATGGGTAGATCACTTCGCTTCGGGTCTAGATCACGCCACTGCAACGCCCTATTCAGACTCGCTTTCGCTACGGCTTCCCCACACGGGTTAACCTCGCGACGTAACACTAACTCGCAGGCTCATTCTTCAAAAGGCACGCCGTCACAACTACTAAGGTTGCTCCGACGGATTGTAAGCACACGGTTTCAGGTACTGTTTCACTCCCCTCCCGGGGTACTTTTCACCTTTCCCTCACGGTACTGGTCCGCTATCGGTCATTAGGGAGTATTTAGGCTTATCAGGTGGTCCTGACAGATTCACACGGGATTTCTCGGGCCCCGTGCTACTTGGGATACTCTCCAGGCGGTACACAACATTACAGTTACGGGGCTCACACCCTCTCTGGCCGGCCTTTCAAGACCGTTCACCTATGCCTGCACATCACACCCCACTGTCCCGGCAGAGACAGAACGGAAAGTCCCACAACCCCGACCATGCAACGCCCGCCGGCTATCACACATGGAACGGTTTAGCCTGATCCGCGTTCGCTCGCCACTACTAACGGAATCACTATTGTTTTCTCTTCCTGCGGGTACTGAGATGTTTCACTTCCCCGCGTTCCCTCCACGCACCCTATGTGTTCAGATGCGGGTCACCAGGCAACTCGCGCCCCTGGCGGGGTTTCCCCATTCGGACACCCTGGGATCACAGTCCGGTTATCGACTCCCCCAGGCTTATCGCAGATTCCTACGTCCTTCTTCGGCTCCTAATGCCAAGGCATCCACCGTGTGCTCTTAAAAACTTGACCACAAAAGATCAATCAGAAATTTTCGAGAGAACCACGAAAACCAACCACACACAACACCACCAACCCCCAAAAGGGCGAGTAACCATCACGCGCAGCCAGATCCAGGTTCATATTCTTGGAAATTGCTTCTTATAAAAGATGCTCGCGTCCACTATGTAGTTCTCAAACAACAACCCCAAACCACACACCCCACACACCTACGTGCGCGCTCGATGCAGCCAGGAAAACCAGAAACAAACAAACCCGGAACACCACCACGACCAAAAGCCGCAGCAACCCCCGGCCCTGTTGCCTCAGGACCCAACAGTGTGCCAAACACTACCCAACAACCACCCACCGGCACGCTTTCCTGAACACCGGCCCCTCCCCAAAAGAAGAAACAAGCATCCGTACTAACAACCGGTGACAGCCACCAGGCACCTATCCGTTGATATTC
>NZ_VHIJ01000063.1:0-37700 GCF_006680095.1 Pseudarthrobacter sp. B4EP4b
ATCTTCCACCGGGCCGCCGAGACTGCCATCGCCTTCTCCAAGGCACGCCAGAACGGGCGGGTGGGCCTGGGCCTGAAGCTGCGCCACGCCCTCTTCGACAAGCTGGTGTACGGCAAACTGCGGGCTGCGATGGGCGGCCACGTTGCCCACGCGGTATCCGGCGGCGGGCCGCTCGGCGAACGCCTGGGCCATTTCTTCCAGGGCATCGGCCTGCAGGTGCTTGAAGGCTATGGCCTCACCGAAACCACGGCCCCCATCTCCGTGAACACACCGTCGCTGATCAAGATCGGTTCCGTGGGCAAGCCGCTGCCAGGGAACGCCGTCAGGATCGCCGAGGACGGCGAGATCCTGGCCAAGGGCGTCTGCGTGATGCGCGGCTACTACAAGCGCGAGGACCTCACCGGAGAAACGTTCGACGGCGACTGGTTCCGTACGGGCGACGTCGGCCGCCTCGACGAGGATGGTTTCGTCTGGATCACCGGGCGCAAGAAGGAGATCATCGTCACCGCAGGCGGCAAGAACGTGATCCCTGCGCTGCTCGAGGACCAGATCCGTGCCGACGCCCTGGTCTCCCAGGTCCTGGTGGTCGGTGACAACCGGCCCTTCATCGGCGCTTTGGTCACCTTGGACCAGGAAGCGCTGCCCGGCTGGCTGCAGCGCCACGGCCTTCCTGCCACCACATCCCTGGACGAGGCGGCCAGCAACCCCGTGGTCAAGGCCGCGGTCCAGGATCTCATCACGGCCGCCAACACGTCGGTGTCGCAGGCCGAGGCCATCAAGTCGTTCCGTATTGTGCCGGCCGACTTCACCGAGGCCTCCGGCCACCTGACCCCCTCCATGAAGGTCAAGCGCGCCCAGGTCATGAAGGACTTCGAGACCGTCATCGAAGAGATGTACGCAACACCACGGTCCTAGAAAACAACAACGCGGGGTCACTTCCCGCCCGTCCGACGCATCGGATTGGGCGGGAAGTGACCCCGCGTTGTTTGTTGTGCTACTCGACGACGAGCAGCAGGTCTCCACCCTGGACCTGCTCCACCGAGGAGATGGCGAGCCGGGAAACCTTGCCGGCCACCGGCGTCGTGATGGATGCCTCCATCTTCATTGCCTCAATGGTCGCCACGGTGTCACCGGCGTTGACCTCGTCCCCGGGCTTGACCGTGACGGTGACGGCACCGGCGAACGGCGCTGCCACGTGGCCGGGCTGGTTGGGGTCGGCCTTCTCGGCGGCCTTGACGTTGCTGACCACTGAACGGTCGCGGACCACCACGGGACGGGACTGGCCGTTCAGGGTGCACATAACCGTGCGCATGCCCTTTTCGTCAGGCTCGGACACGGCTTCCAGTGACGCGATCAGCCGGACGCCCTTCTCGAGCTGGATCTCGTGCTCCTTGCCCCGCTGCAGGCCGTACAGGTAGTCGCGGGTGTCCAGCACCGAGATGTTGCCGTACATTTCCACGCTCTTGAGGTAGTCCTTCGTGGGTCCATCGAAGAGCAGCCTGTTCAGCGTGTGCTGCCGGGTCTTCGAATCGGATTTCAGGGCAGCGCTGTCTTCGGCGCTGAGCTCTGCGTCCCGGACCTTCACGCTCCGGCCCTGGAGTGCCTTGGTGCGGAAAGGCTCGGGCCAGCCGCCCGGAGGGTCCCCCAGCTCGCCGGACAGGAATCCGATGACCGAATCGGGGATGTCGTAGTTCTGCGGGTTCTCGTTGAAGTCTGCCGGGTCCGCGTTCAGGCCCACCAGGTGGAGGGCGAGGTCGCCCACAACCTTCGAAGACGGCGTCACCTTGACCAAGCGGCCCAGGATGCGGTCCGCTGCGGTGTACATATCCTCGATCGCTTCAAAGCGCTCCCCCAGGCCCAGTGCCATGGCCTGCTGGCGGAGGTTGGAGAGCTGCCCGCCCGGGATCTCGTGCTGGTACACGCGGCCGGTGGGGCCCGGAAGTCCTGACTCGAACGGTGCGTAGACGCGGCGGACAGCTTCCCAGTAAGGCTCCAGCGAGCTGACGGCCTCCAGGCTGAGGCCTGTGTCCCGCGGGGTGTGCGCCAGGGCTGCCACGAGGGCGGACGCTGACGGCTGGCTGGTGGTTCCTGCCAGTGATGCCGAGGCGACGTCGACGGCGTCCACACCGGCATCCACGGCAGCCAGCAGGGTGGCCAGCTGGCCTCCTGCGGTGTCGTGGGTGTGCAGGTGGACCGGAAGGTCGAAGCGTTCCCGAAGCGCCGACACCAGTTTCGCCGCGGCAGCAGGACGAAGCAGGCCGGCCATGTCCTTGATCGCCAGGATATGGGCTCCGGCGTCAACGATCCTCTGCGCGAGCTCCAGGTAGTAGTCCAGTGTGTAGAGCTTCTCGTTGGGGTCCAGCATGTCGCCCGTGTAGCAGAGCGCCACTTCAGCGACGGCGGTGCCGGTGGCCCGGACTGCACGGATGGCGGGCGCCATCTGGTTGACATCGTTCAAGGCGTCGAAGATCCGGAAGATGTCGATGCCGGTGGCTGCGGCCTCGTTGACGAAGGCTTCGGTGACCTCTTCGGGGTAAGGCGTGTAGCCCACGGTGTTGCGGCCGCGCAGCAGCATCTGCAGGCAGACGTTCGGAAGCGCCTGGCGCAGGGCAGCGAGCCGGTCCCAGGGGTCTTCGCCGAGGAACCGCAGGGCAACGTCATAGGTGGCACCGCCCCAGGCTTCAACGGACAGCAGCTGCGGCAGGAGCGCGGTCACTGCGGGGCCGGCCGCGACGAGGTCCCGGGTCCGGACGCGGGTGGCAAGCAGGGACTGGTGTGCGTCGCGGAACGTGGTGTCCGTGACGGCCACCGCGTTCTGCTCGCGCAGTGCCTTGGCGAAGCCTTCCGGTCCCAGTTCCAGGAGCTTCTGGCGTGAGCCCGGAGCAGCCTGCTGGTCCTTGACGGACGGGAGTTTGCTGGCGGGGTTCGAGTGCACGGTCAACTCACCATTGGGCTTGTTGACCGTGACGTCGGCCAGCCAGGTAAGCAGCTTGGTGCCGCGGTCTGCAGAGACGCGGGCCTTGAGCAGCTCCGGGCGCTCGTCGATGAAGGACGTGGCCACATCACCGGCAATGAAGTCGGGATCGTCAAGCACTGCCTGCAGGAACGAGATGTTGGTGGAGACGCCGCGGATCCGGAATTCCGCGAGGGCACGGCGTGCGCGGGCCACGGCAGCCGGGTAGTCCCGGCCGCGGCAGGTGAGCTTGACCAGCATGGAGTCGAAGTGCGGGCTGATTTCGGCACCCGAGTAGACGGTGCCGCCGTCGAGCCGTACACCCGCGCCGCCGGCGGAGCGGTAGCCGGTGATCTTTCCGACGTCGGGGCGGAAGCCGTTGGCGGGGTCTTCGGTGGTGATGCGGCTCTGCAGCGCGGCGCCGCGCAGCCTGACGGTGTCCTGGGAGAGGCCAAGGTCAGCCAGGGTCTCGCCGGCGGCGATGCGCATCTGTGCCTGGACGAGGTCGACGTCGGTGACCTCTTCGGTGACGGTGTGCTCCACCTGGATGCGGGGGTTCATCTCGATGAAGACGTGCTGGCCCGCGCGCTCACCCACAGTGTCCACGAGGAATTCCACGGTGCCGGCGTTGACGTAGTTCAAGGCCTTGGCGAATTTGACGGCGTCCCGGTAGAGCGCCTGCCGGATGCCCTCGTCCAGGTTGGGTGCCGGGGCGATCTCGATGACTTTCTGGTGGCGCCGCTGGATGGAGCAGTCCCGTTCGAAGAGGTGCATCACGTTGCCCTCGGCGTCGGCCAGGATCTGTACTTCGATGTGCCGCGGGCGCAGTACTGCCTGTTCGAGGAACATGGTGGGGTCACCGAACGCGGCATCGGCCTCGCGCATGGCGGACTGCAATGCCTCGGGCAGGGCCTCACGGGTGTCCACCCGGCGCATGCCCCGTCCGCCGCCGCCAGCCACGGCCTTGGCGAAGATGGGGAAGCCGATTTCATCGGCCGCGGCAAGCAGTTCGTCCAGGTCCTTCGACGGAGCGCTGGACTTGAGGACCGGAACGCCGGCGTCACGGGCAGCCTTCAGTGCCGCCACCTTGTTGCCTGCAAGTTCCAGCACTTCAGCCGGGGGGCCAACAAAAGTGATGCCGGCATCCTTGGCCGCTCGGGCCAGGTCCGGGTTTTCGGAGAGGAACCCGTAGCCGGGGTAGATGGCGTCCGCGCCGGATTCCTTCGCCACCCGCACTATTTCAGCAACGTCCAGGTAGGCACGGACGGGGTGGCCCTCTTCGCCAATCAGGTAGGCCTCGTCCGCCTTCTGGCGGTGGATCGAGTTCCTGTCCTCCTGGGGGAAAACGGCAACGGTCTTTGCGCCCAGCTCGTAGCCGGCGCGGAAGGCCCTGATCGCGATTTCGCCGCGGTTGGCCACCAGAACTTTGGAAAACATACTTCTCCTGCATCATTGCGGGTGGATCGGTGAGTGGTCACAGTGTCTAGGACCTACAAGGACAAACACAAATCTTTGTGGCCACCGTCACAGATTTCCCCGTCATGTCCTGAACCCTTTCGCCGGGCCGGGGGCAAACCGCCTCCAACAGCACAGTCCGTGCCATGCCGACGCCCCATAAAGCAGGATTCGCCGATGCATCCACATATGATGAGTAGGGCGGCAGGACCGTCCGGCTTCGGCGCTGCCGGAGCAAACATTACCCCCAACACGGCATCCGGCGTTAGGTTTTGGTCTCTCAAGTGCAAGTAGTCAGCATCAGCAGCCTCAAGGGTGGAGTCGGCAAGACTTCCGTGACCACAGGATTGGCGTCCGCCGCACTTGCCGCAGGTGTCCGCACACTGGTGGTGGACCTTGATCCCCATGCAGACGCGACCACCGCCTTGGGCGTCCAGCCGGGCGACCAGCTGGATATTGGCAGGATGCTCAAGAACCCCCGCCGCGCCAAGCTCGCAGAGAACGTTGCGGGCAGCAGCTGGGCGGCGCTGGCCCAGTCCAACGGTTCGGGCCCCGCAGTCCTGGACGTCGCAGTCGGCTCTGCCTACACGGGAATCTACGACCGCCCCGACCTCAGCCGCCGCGACCTTCGCCGGCTGTCGTCGGTGCTGGCCGGAGCCGAGGATTACCAGCTGGTCCTGATCGACTGCCCGCCGTCGCTCAACGGCCTCACACGCATGGCCTGGTCTGCCAGCGACAAGGTGGCCCTCGTTGCCGAGCCGGGGTTGTTCTCGGTGGCCGGCACTGAGCGGACCATGCGGGCCATCCAGCTTTTCCGGCAGGAGTTCGCGCCCAACCTTTCTCCGGCCGGCATCATCGCCAACCGCGTGCGGTCCGGCTCTTCGGAGCACAGCTACCGGCTGGCCGAGATGGAGTCGATGTTCGGTGAGCTCCTGTTGAGCCCCAGGATCCCCGAGCAGGCCAACTGGCAGCAAATCCAGGGCGCAGCGCACCCCGTACACCACTGGCCGGGAGACTCCGCCAAGTCCGCCGCCGCACTGTTTGACGAGCTGCTGGCAAACCTGATCACAGTAGGAAGCGGCCTGCGCAGCCGCGCCAGGTAAAAGCGAGTTAAACGGCAGAAGCCGCCCTCCAGGGGAGGGCGGCTTCTGCCGTTTAAACTGTCAACTGATCTTGCGGGCGGCCCGCCGCTTGCTCAATTCGTCGTCCGGAAAGGACTGTTCGGCCGCGTGCTCACTCGGGAGCGATGCCAGGCTGCCTTCCACTTCGCGCCAGACACGCCCAACCGCGATGCCGAACACGCCCTGGCCGCCCTGCACGAGGTCGATCACCTCGTCCGCCGAGGTGCACTCGTAGACGCTGGCGCCGTCGCTCATCAGGGTGATCTGGGCGAGGTCCTCCACACCGCGCTCACGCAGGTGCTCTACGGCGGTGCGGATCTGCTGCAGTGAGACACCGGTATCGAGCAGTCGTTTGACCACCTTCAGCACCAGGATGTCGCGGAAGCCGTACAGGCGCTGGGACCCCGAGCCGGCGGCACCGCGGACAGCGGGTTCAACCAGCCCGGTGCGCGCCCAGTAGTCCAGCTGGCGGTAGGTGATGCCTGCAGCCTTGCAGGCGGTGGGGCCGCGGTATCCGGCGTCCTCGTCCAGAACGGGAAGGTCTTCGGTGAACAGGAGGCCCTGGGCACCGCTCGCGGGCATAGCAATACCAGCCGTGGGCTGCTTCAGCCCGCCTGCTTCGCCTTTGGGACTCACCTGGATCCTCCTTGTCATAAGCCCCCCGTGAACAACTGCAACGGCAGGAACAGGTACGAAGACCATGCCTGTAATTTCCGCGGGGCGCACCTTCCAGTGTGACTTGCGCGGCTGCCGTAAGCAATGGGAACTTGATACTTTGACGTTAGGCCTGCAGGGACCCAAGGTCAAAGACGTTGGCCGGTTGAAAGAGGCGTGTCGAAACTTTCATCCTCAACTTTAACCTTAATGTGACCTTAGCCGTCGAAATCCTCGGGTTCCACGTCGTCCAGGAACTCGCGGAAGCGGCGCAGTTCGCGTTCCTCGTCAACGGAGGGACCGGGTTCCGCGTCCTCCCCCTCATCGTGCTCCGTGATCCTGACGCCGGCTTCGTCCATGACGGAGTCTGCGCACCAGATGCGGCATTTGGCACGAAGGGCGATGGCGAGTGCGTCGGACGCCCGCGAGCTGACGGTGGTGCCGTTCTCGAACTGGAGCTGGCCGTAGAAGATGTTGTCCTCCACGGCAACGATGTTGACGCTGACCACGGAATGGCCGAGCGATTCAACAACGTCCACGAGGAGGTCGTGCGTCATGGGCCGGGGCGGAACCACGCCCTGCTGGGCCAGGGCGATGGCGCTTGCTTCCGGGGTGCCGATCCAGATGGGAACGTGGCGTTCGCCGTGCATCTCCCGCAGGAGGACCAGTGGCTGGTTGGAAGGCAGTTCGATCCGAACCCCTACGATCTCGACTTCAATCATCAGATGTCCATGCGTGAGATGTGGTCCTGCACCAAGGCCCGGTGCAGGGTGAGGCAAAGGTCGCTGATTTCGCGGGCCGCCTCCGCCGCGCGCGCCTGGGACGCGGCGTCCTTGCGCGAGGCAAGGGGCGCCACTGCACGTTCCACCAGCCCGAACTCCCGTTCGGCTGCTGCCTGGAAGGGACGGAGGTGGCGCGGCTCAAGCCCGTGGCTTTCCAGCTGCACGCACGCCCGGGCCACCGTGAGGGCGTGCTCGTCGAATTGTCCGTTGGAGTGGCTGATCAGGCCGAAGCTCAGCAGGGCCTGCAGCAGCGGGACGCTGGCGCCGGACTCCGTCCGCAACTGTTCCTCGCTGAGCTTGCGTCCGCGGCTCTGCAGTTCCGCCGCCAGTTCATCGGACACAACCCGCGGCGAAACCACGACGCCGGGCGGCAGGTTTTCCGGGCGTTCTCCCCTGTCGATGGCGTCAAGGTAGTCCTTGATGACTTTCAGGGGCAGGTACTGGTCCCGCTGCAAAGCCAGGACAAAGCGCAGGCGCTCCACATCGCCGTCGGAATACTGGCGGTATCCGGCAGGAGTGCGCCGCGGGTTGATCAGCCCCTTTTCCTCAAGGAACCTGATTTTTGACGCTGTCATGCCCGGGAAGTCGCCGCTGAGCTGGGCGAGGACTTCGCCGATGTTCAGGACCTGCGGTCCCCGGCGTTCCGGTTGTGCCATTGCCACAGGCAGCGGTCCCCGGATCAGCCGCGGCCTGCAGCGCTGGCAGGGCTCAGGTAGAAGGTGAGGCGGAACTTGCCGATCTGGACTTCGCTGCCGGACTTGAGCTCCACGCTGTCAACGCGGTCGTGGTTGACGTAGGTACCGTTCAGGCTGTTCTTGTCCACCACTTCGAAGCTCCGCGCAGTGCGCCGGAATTCCACATGGCGGCGGGAAACGGTGACGTCGTCGAGGAAGATGTCGGCATCAGGGTGGCGGCCGGCGGTGGTGACGTCAGAATCCAGCAGGAAGCGGGCACCGGCATTCGGGCCGCTGTGCGCAACGAGGAGTGCGGACCCCGCCGGCAGTGCCTCGACGGAGCTGCGCTCATCTGATGACAGCTTGGGTGCGATGGTGGGTTCATCGGTCACCGGGGTGAGGTGGATCGAGGTGGTCTCCGACGCCCTAGCCGCACCATTGCCGTATTCCCCATCGGCAGGGTTGTGTGTGTGGCCAGCCATGGACTCCTCCTCATCGACTATGCGGCGCTCACGCCGGCATTGAACTTTTTACCCTCCGCACCTGCCCTGCAGGTCCGGAACCGGCTTCCGATCCGGCCGCTGACGTGCGAAGACGTTCCGACTTCACGTCCGGCCGAACCGGATGTACCGGTTAGGTTTCAGCCTACCTGTTGTTCGTACTCCGATGCACTGAGCAATGACTCGACGGCGTCCGGTTCGGCCAGTTTGACTTCAATGAGCCAGCCGTCGCCGTAGGGATCGGTGTTGATCAGGGCCGAATCGGTGTCCAGGGAATCGTTGCGGGCAACTATTTCGCCGCTGACCGGCGCGTAGATGTCGCTGACACTCTTGGTGGATTCAACCTCGCCCACTACTTCGTTCGCCGTAACCTTTGTGCCAACTTCGGGCATTTGGGCGTACACAACGTCCCCTAGTGCGTCCTGGGCGAAGTCGGTGATGCCCACCCGTACCACGCCGTCGGCGTTGGGGGCAGAGACCCACTCATGTTCGGCGGTGTAGGACAGGTCTTCGGGAATGTTGCTCATCAGGGGCCTTTCATCGGGTCGAACACCAATGTCAACGGGGCCCAAACAGGCCGCCGCTGAAAGTATAGGCACAAGTGCCGGGGCGTTCGCGGAGGATTCTGACAAGATGGGACCCATGACCGCACGCACTGTTTCCGGCCCCGGGGAAGACGCAGGGTAAGCGATGCCCGAACTTCCCGAGGTGGCCGGCCTGGCCGAATTTCTTGACGATCATCTGCAGGGAACGTCCGTGACCAAAGTGCAGATCGTTTCCTTCGCGGTACTCAAGACAGCTGATCCGCCATTCAACGCCCTTGAGGGCAGGACGGTGACCGGGGTGCGGCGCTTTGGCAAATTCGTCAGCATCGACACCGGCGGAATCTCCCTGGTGTTCCATCTGGCCCGGGCCGGCTGGGTCCGGTTCACTGATTCCCCCACGGATGCGCAACTGCGGATGGGCAAGGGACACATCGCTGCCCGATTCACTTTCAAGGGCTCCGATGGTGCGCGCGGCATCGACCTCACCGAGGCTGGAACGAAGAAGAGCCTCGCCGTCTACGTGGTGCGGGATCCGCAGGAGGTTCCGGGCATCGCCACGCTGGGACCGGATCCGTTTACCGAGGCGTTCGACGCCGACATGCTGGCGGAGATCCTCGCCGGCAGTTCGCAGCAGATCAAGGGGCTCCTGAGAAGCCAGAGCGTGATCGCCGGCATCGGCAACGCCTACAGTGACGAGATTCTGCACGCGGCGCGGATTTCACCCTTTGCCACCGCCAAGTCGCTGGACCGCGGGGCGGTCCAGGTCCTCTACGACTCCATCCACAGCATCCTGGGCACTGCCTTGGCCGAGGCACGCGGCAAGCCGCCCAAGGACCTGAAGGACGTCAAGCGCAGCCATATGCGCGTCCATGCCCGGACCGGCCAGCCGTGTCCTGTCTGCGGGGATACCGTCAGGGAGGTGTCCTTCGCTGATACGGCGCTGCAGTACTGCCCCACCTGCCAGACGAAGGGCAAGATCCTGGCCGACCGCAGGACCTCGAAATTCCTTAAGTAGCGGCGGGCTCCCCGGAAGGCACCCGCTTCCGGACAAAACCACCGCGAACGCCCGGGTGTTGTGTCCGGAAGAGGGTGCGAAGCCAGGGGCGGCGGGCCAGGGGTTAGCGGCCAAAAACGGCAACAAAAAAGTGGAAGCACCGGATCTCTCCGGTGCTTCCACTTTTTTGGTCGGGCTGACAGGATTTGAACCTGCGACCCCTTGACCCCCAGTCAAGTGCGCTACCAAGCTGCGCTACAGCCCGTTAGTTCCGCCGTTCTCCGCTGCGCTTCATCCGCGGGCTGACCCGGGGATTTCCACCAGCAGTCCGGCCGAACCACCTAGAAGAGCTTACACGATCCCGGAGGGTGCCAGTGACACTTTCCACCGATTCCCAGCCAGGTGTGTCGCAATTAACGCTTCTTGCCCCGCTTTTCCCGCACGCGCATGCTGACCTCGATGGGCGTGCCCTCGAAGCCAAAGGTTTCCCGCAGCCGGCGGGTGATAAAGCGGCGGTAGCCGGGATCCAGGAAACCGGTGGTGAACAGCACGAACTTCGGCGGCCGGCTGGAGGCCTGGGTGCCGAAAAGGATGCGCGGCTGCTTGCCGCCACGGACCGGGTGCGGGTGGGCCGCCACGAGCTCGCCCAGGAAGGCGTTCAGACGGCCAGTGGCGATGCGCTTGTCCCAGCTTTCCAGCGCCACGTCCAGGGCGGGAACCAGCCGGTCCTTGTGCCATCCGGTTTTCGCCGAGATATTGACCCGGGGAGCCCAGTTCACGTGGGCCAGGTCCTGTTCGATTTCACGCTCGAGGTAGCGCCGGCGTTCGTCGTCGAGCAGGTCCCATTTGTTGAACGCCAGCACCAGGGCGCGGCCCGATTCAATGGCGAGCTGCAGGATCCGCACGTCCTGTTCGCTGAGGACCTCGTCCACGGCGAGGAGCACGACGGCGACCTCCGCCTTTTCGAGCGCGGACTGTGTCCGCAGGGAGGCGTAGAAGTCCGCGCCCTGCGCCATGTGCTGGCGGCGGCGGATGCCTGCCGTGTCCACGAAGCGCCAGGTCCGGCCACCGAGCTCGATGAATTCGTCCACCGGGTCGCGGGTGGTTCCGGCGGTGTTGTCCACCACCACGCGCTCAGTGCCGGCAAGCTTGTTCAGCAGCGAGGACTTGCCCACGTTGGGGCGGCCGATCAGGGCAATGCGGCGGGGGCCGCCGGAGCGTTCCAGGCCCTCAATGGTGGAGAACTCGGGCAGCACGTCCATCACATGGTCCAGGAGGTCGGCCACGCCGCGGCCGTGCAGGGCGGACACCGGGTAGGGCTCGCCGAAGCCGAGGCCCCAGAGGGCAGCGGAGTCCGCTTCCTGCGCAAAGTCGTCTACCTTGTTGGCCACCATGATGACGGGCTTCTTGCTGCGGCGCAGCATCTTCATGACGCCTTCGTCGGTGGCGGTGGCGCCCACGGCGGAGTCGACGACGAAAAGGACGGCGTCTGCGAGCTCCACCGCCATTTCGGCCTGCTCAGCCACCCGGGCGTGGATGCCGCGGGCGTCGTGCTCCCAGCCGCCGGTGTCCACGAGGGTGAAGTTGCGGCCGTTCCAGTGGGCGGAGTACATCACGCGGTCACGGGTGACGCCGGGCGTGTCTTCAACTACTGCTTCGCGGCGACCCAGGATGCGGTTCACCAGGGTGGACTTGCCCACGTTGGGGCGGCCGATGATGGCCAGGACGGGATCCAGCTTGACGGGGCCGTCATAGTCCTCGTCGCCGAAGTCGCCGCTGAGGAGCGCGGCATCGTCCTCGTCGAGGTCATAGTCCTCAAGGCCCGCCCGCAGGGACGCCGCACGAAGCTCGGCTTCGTCGTCGTCAATTGCCGCCAGCCGTTCGGCAACCTGGTCGGTGCCTGCCGGAGTGTATTCGTCGTCGCCGGCGCCTGGGTGGCCGGAGGTCTGGGTGGTGTCGCTCATTGCACTGTCCTTAGTGGTCATCTGCCGGCGTCCCGGCTACTGCTTGAAGTCTTTGTGAATTGCCGGCCGCCGGCAGTGGCTGCCCGGTGAGCTGGATGGAATCCTGCACATGCCCTGACAGTGCGGCGCGGATCTCCAGCGCCGCCCTGTCCATTGAAGCACGGCCGCTTTCGCCGGCCCGGCGGGTCAGCGTCAGCGCATTGCCGAAGCGGACGTGGAACCGCCTGCCCGGCCGTGGTACGGAATCGAGGTGTTCGTTGCCTGTGCGGGTGCCGAGGATCGCGACCGGCACCACCGGGGCGCCGGAGTTCAGCGCCAGCCAGGCAACGCCGTTATTGATGTCTTCCGCGGCCCCGCTTCCCCGCGTACCCTCAGGAAGAATCCCGACGCAACGGCCGGCGTCGAGCACTTTCCTGCAGCGCTGCAACGCGGCGCGGTCTCCCGAACGGTCCACCGGCAGCTGCCCGGAGGCGGTGAGGACCCGGCCCAGGAAGCCATTGAACATTTCCTGTTTCACCAGGATGTGCATGGGCCGCGGGGAAGCACCGAACATGACCGGACCGTCCAGGAAGCTGATGTGGTTGGCCGCAAAAATCACCGGCCCGCCGGTGGGGACGTTGTCCCGCCCTGTGACGGACGTCCGGTACACGAGGTGGTCCAGGATCCAGCCCACCGGCCTGCTCCATGCCATGGTCCAGCCGGCCGGAATGTCCGGCCCGCCGCCCATGGCCGGCTGGTTGATGGCCGGGTCAGTCACGGTTCAGGACCTTGGTCACAATCACCAGGGCTGCGGCAACTGTCTGGTCGAAGTCGAGGTCCGAGGAGTCCAGGGTGACCACGCCCGAGGCGGCCTGCGTGAAGTTGACCACCGTGGAGTCCTTGGCGTCGCGGTGGGTCACCTGCGCGGCCAGCTGTTCGGCGTCCTGCGTTCCGCCAAGCTGGATGCCGCGGCGGCGAAGCCGGGCTTCCTCGCTGGCTGTGAGCAGCATCCGCACCTCTGCGCCGGGCGCGACGACGGTGGTGATGTCCCTGCCTTCCACCACCATGCGGCGGTGGTGCTTTTCAATCAGGGCCCGCTGCCGCCGGATGAGCTCCGTCCTGGCACCAAGGGTGGTGGCCACGGCGCTGACTGCCGAAGAGATGGCGGGTTCCCGGATGGCGTCGGTGACGTCCACGCCGTCAACCCGGACGTACTCCTCGTTCGGGCTGGTGCTCAGGTCCAGGACCAGGTCGCGGGAGGCCTGCTCCACGGAAGCGGCGTCGTCGAGGTCAATGCCGTGGGTGACGCAGTGCCAGGTGAGTGCACGGTACATCGCACCGGTATCGAGGTAGGCGAGGCGGAGCCTGCGGGCCACTTCCTTGCTGACGCTGGACTTGCCCGAGCCGGACGGCCCGTCGATGGCAACCACCAGTGGCCTGCCGACGCGGAGCGCCGGCAGGGTGTCAAGAAGTTCCTGTGTCATTACTGAAGTACCCGCCATCCGCGGTCGTTTAAAGCTTCGATCAGGTGGTCATGCTTGTTGGGCAACACTGACAATTCCACCATGCCCACGTTCTGTCCGGACGAATGGTCCAGCCGCAAGTCCTCAACATTGACGCCGATCTCACCAATCTCAGTCAGGAGCTGCGCGATCTGTCCCGGCTTGTCGTCCACCAGGACGGTGAGCCAGGAGTATGCCTGCGGAGGCCCGCCGTGCTTGCCCGGAATCCGGGCCTGTCCGGCATTGCCTTCGCTGATCAGCTGCGCGAGGTCCAGGCGGGCACCTGGAGCCGCCGGCTGTTCCAGCGTTCCGATCAGCCGGTTGAGGTCCTCGCGCACGCCGTAAAGGATCTCGACCACCTTCGCCGCATTGCCGCCGAGGATCTGCACCCAGAGGGTGGGATCGCTGGCAGCAATGCGGGTAACGTCCCGCAGGCCGTTTCCCGCAAGGGAGAGCGCGTGCAGCGGCGTACCCTGAAGCCGGCTGGCCAAAAGCGAGGACATCACCTGGGGCAGGTGCGAGACCAGCGCGACGGCTTCATCGTGCTCGTCGGCCGTGAACTGGGAGACGACTGCTCCGAGGTCGGCGGCCAGCGAGCGGGCCACCTGGAGCGCGGCACCTGAAGTCTCTTCAGACGGGCACACCACCCACGGCATCGAGGTGAAGAGCTCCCCGCGGGCGGCTACCGGGCCGGATTTCTCCCGTCCGGCCATGGGATGGGTGCCCACGTAGCGCGACAGGTCCACGCCGCGGCTGCGCAGGGCCGAGAGGATTCCCGCCTTGACGCTGGCAATATCCACCACCACGGATCCGGGGTAATCAGCCAGCGCCTTCGCCACAACATCAGCCGTGACATCCGGCGGGGCGGCAACTACCACCAGCTGCGGCGTCTCCCCTGCCAACGCAGCCAGAGGCTGCCCAGCACCGATGTCCACCGCAACCGCCTGGTTGGTGGGCGAGGGATCGGAGAGGTACACCGGAACCCCGCGGCCGCGAAGGCCCAGACCGATGCTCGTCCCCAGCAGCCCTGTGCCAAGGACCACCACCGGACCGTCCAGGTGCCCGCGGCCCTGGCTCTGGAAAGCGGACATGGTCAGAGTCCTACGGATGCCAGCAGGTGGCCGACTTCCTGCTTGCCAAGGTTGCGGATGCTGCCCTGGCGCTGGTCGCCCAGGCCGATGGGCCCCACCTTGACGCGCACCAGCCGCAGGACCGGGAATCCGACGGCGTCGAACAGGCGGCGGACGATCCGGTTCTTGCCGGAGTGCAGCACTACCTCGATCAGCACGTGCCCGGGGGTGGAGTCCACGAGCTTGAAGGAGTCGACGTTGGCAAAACCGTCCTCCAGTTCCACACCCTGCTTAAGCTGGCTACCGATCCCCTGCGGGAACGGGCCGCGGACCTGGACCAGGTACGTCTTGGGAACCTCGTAGGACGGGTGGGTCAGGCGGTTGGCCAGCTCGCCGTCGTTCGTCAGCAGGAGCAGCCCCTCGGTGGCGACGTCCAGCCGGCCCACGTGGAAGAGCCGCTCGCCGTGCTGGTTCCGGAGGAAGTCACTGATGCAGGGCCGGCCCTCGGGGTCCTCCATGGTGGAGACGACGCCCTTGGGCTTGTTGAACACCATGTAGACCATGTTTTCGTCCAGCTGGATCCGGATGCCGTCCACGTGGATGACCGCGGTTTTCGGATCGACGCGGACACCGAGTTCGGTGACCACCTGGCCGTCCACTTCCACCCGGCCTTCTGCAATCATCTCTTCGCAGACGCGCCGCGAAGCCACACCGGCGGACGCCATCACTTTTTGCAGGCGCACGCCGTCGGCATCGTGGAGTTCGGACTGGGGAACCTCGCCACGCGGACCCTTTTTCCGTGACGGCCTGCGGATCGGGCCCAGGTTCTGGCCGAAGCGTTCGCTGCCAAACGCACGGGATGCGGCTGCTCCCGGCGCGCCGGTACGTGGCTTCTGCTTGGGGGCACCGGGCGTTCCGGGCGCCTTCTTGGCTCCCGGCTTCCGCGCCGCAGGCTTCCGGGAAGAGGGCTTGGCGGCCTTCGGTTCCGTGGCTCCCCGGCCGGTCCCGGCTTCGGGCACCTGGTCCGGATCGATGAAGCGCTCCTCGCGCGGCTTGGGCGCGCGGTGCGGGCGGTCGCTGCCGAATCCGGCGCCGCGCTTGGCTGAACCGCCGCGGAAGCCGCCGGCGGAGGTGCCGCCCTGGGAGCTGTTGCGTCCCGGCGCGTTGTTGTGCCCGGAGCTGTTGCGCCCCGAACTGTTACGTGGTGAACCCTGGCGTCCCGCCTGTGTCATGACCCGTCCTTCGATATGTTGACCGGCAAGGGGTCCAAAGACAACCCTAGCCAGCCGTGCAGAAATAATCTGCCCTTGTAAATACTCGTGCTGCAGCCAGGGATGGTCCCTGCCTACGTTGTTTCGTCGTCGTAAAACTCCGCGATGCCGTCCAGGCCTGGAAGGTGCGGGGACAGCTGCGGCAGCTCGGCCACTGAACTGATTCCCATCCGTTCCAGGAAGTACGACGTGGTCCGGTAGAGGATGGCGCCGGACTCGGGATCCGTTCCCGAGTCCTCGATCAGCCCGCGCTGGGCGAGTGTCCGTACGACGGAGTCGACATTAACTCCCCTGATTGCGGACACCCTGGCCCTGGAGACCGGCTGGCGGTAAGCGATCACCGCGAGCGTTTCCAGGGCGGCTTGGGTGAGCCTGGCCGTCTGCCCCTCCAGCACATATTTGCCCACGATGTGGGCAAATTCTGCGCGGGAGTAAATCCGCCAGCCACCGGCGACTTTCCGCAATTCAAAACCCCGGGGGCTGGAGCCGAAACCAGCTGGGCTGGCTGAATCCATATCCGGGGCTTTAACAGTATAGCCGCTATACTCCCGCTGGAGTTCTGCCAGCAGGGCGCCCACCGCGTCAACGGTCAGCTCCAGGCCCGCGGCCAGCTCCTCTTCCGTGGCGGGCTCATCGATGACCATCAGCACGGCCTCGAGGGCCGCTTTGGCGCCGCCGGGAAGGCTGTTGACGGCCGGCTCCCCCGGGCCTGCGCCATTGGTTGGTTGTTGGGTCACAACTGCTCCTCAAATTCCTCGCTCAGGTTCTTCGCGGACCAGTCCCCGCTGCCGGCCGTCCAGTGCACGGCCAGGTCTCCCAAGGGCGAGAGCTGGTCGAAGGACACCGCCTTGTCCCTGAACAGTTCCAGGAGGGCGAGGAACCTGGCCACCACCACCAGGGTGGAGTCGGCGTCGGCGATCAGGGTCCGGAACGTCAGTGGCGACTCGAGCTGCAGCCGCAGCCCCACGATTTCAGCCTGCTCCTTGACGCTGACGGTGCCGCCGTGGAGGTGGGCCAGTCCCACTTCCGTGGGCGGTGGAGCCTTCGGCCGCATGGCCGCTTCCGCCAACCGCGCGAACTGCTGCGGAGTGTGTTTCCAGACAAGTTCCGGGAGCATAGCCGCGAAGTGTTCCTCCAGCGCCACCTGCCGGGGAAAGCGCATTGCCTCCTGGTGGAGGGTTTCACCAAGGATGCCGGCCACCTGCTTGAAGGCTTTGTACTGCAGCAGGCGGGCGAAGAGCAGGTCCCTGGCTTCCAGCAGCGCGATGTCTTCGTCGTCGTCCACCTCGCCGGCAGGCAGGAGGCGGGCAGCTTTGAGGTCCAGGAGCGTCGCGGCGATCACCAGGAATTCGCTGGCCTCATCCAAGGCCCACTCTTCGCCCAGCTTCTGCAGGTTCCGGATGTACTTGATGAACTCGTCGGTCACAGTGGCGATGGCCACCTCGGTGATGTCCAGCTGGTGCTTGGCGATCAGGCCCAGGAGGAGATCGAACGGACCCGTAAAGTTGGCCAGCCGCACCTCGAAGCCGGGCTTGGTTTCGGCCACGGCGTGGCTAGGGTGCGCCGCCGCGCGAAATCAGTTCCTTGGCCAGCCTGCGGTAGGCGTCGGCCCCCACATGGGTGGCGGCGTAGCTGGTGATGGGTTCGGCGGCCACGGTGGCATCGGCGAACTTGATGGAGCGTTTGATGACGGTTTCGAAGACCTTGTCCCCGAAGGCCTCCACCAGGCGGGCGATCACTTCGCGGCTGTGCAGCGTGCGGGCGTCGTACATCGTGGCCAGCACGCCGTCCACCTGCAGGCGGGGGTTGAGCCGGTCCTGGACCTTGTCGATGGTTTCCACCAGCAGCGCCACGGCACGGAGGGCAAAGAACTCGCAGATCAGCGGGATGATCACGCCGTGCGCGGCGGTCAAGGCGTTAACGGTCAGGAGGCCCAGGGACGGCTGGCAGTCGATGAGGACGACGTCGTAGTCGTCCTCGACTTTTTTGAGCGCACGGTCCAGCACCTGCTCGCGTGCCACCTCGTTGACCAGCTGCACTTCGGCTGCCGAGAGGTCGATGTTTGCCGGCAGCAGGTCGACGTTCTCCACGCCGGTCCGGTGGATGGCGTCCCGGATGTTTACTTTGCGGTCCATCAGGACGTTGTAGACCGTGAGGTCCAGTTCGTGCGGGTTCACGCCAAGGCCGGCGGACAGGGCGCCCTGGGGATCGAAGTCCACCAGGAGCACACGACGGCCGTATTCAGCCAGCGCTGCCGCGAGGTTGATGGTGGAGGTGGTCTTGCCGACGCCGCCTTTTTGGTTGACCATGGCGATGACGCGGGCCGGACCGTGGGAGGACAGCGGCGCGGGTTCCGGGAACTCGCGGTATGGGCGCCCGGTGGGCCCCATCACCGCGTCTTCCAGGTCGAATTCCGTGCCCTCCAGAGTTGCTGAACCCTGTTCGCTGCTCACGTATCTATCCACACTTTCGATGACGGTGATTTCCTGCCGCTGGATGGCCAGCAACGCTCCTGCTTCTTCCCAAGGTTACAGCGCCCGACACGGTATTCGAGGCAACTTGACTTTCCGCGGATGTTGAGCCTTTACCCTCTAGCTGAGGTAGAAGGTTGCTGCCCGGGCACGCAGAAAACCGCCCCCGCAGGAGTGCTGCGGGGGCGGTATTGCGGCGCTGCGGAGGGCTAGGCCTTTGCGGCCTCCCGTGCGCCTTCTTCCTTCGGCGCCATCTCGCCATGATGGTGGGCCATCATGGTTGCCTCGTCAAACGGCTCCTCGCCCGAAAGGACCCGGCCGACCTGGCCGCCGTCGATCTCCTTGACCCAGGTGCCGATCAGGATGGTTGCCACGGCGTTGCCGGTGAAGTTGGTCAGCGCGCGGGCCTCGGACATGAACCGGTCGATGCCCACAATCATGCCCACGCCGCCGAGCAGTTCGGGCTTGTGTGCCTGCAGGCCGGCAGCGAGTGTTGCCAGGCCGGCGCCGGTGACGCCGGCAGCACCCTTGGAGGCGATGATCATAAAGATCAGGAGGGAGATCTGGGCGCCCAGGTCCAGCGGGGTGCCCATGGCATTGGCGACGAAGAGGGATGCCATGGTCAGGTAGATGGCCGTGCCGTCAAGGTTGAAGGAGTAGCCGGTGGGGACCGTCACGCCGACGACGGGCTTGGAGACGCCGAGGTGCTCCATCTTCGCGATCAGGCGGGGCAGTGCCGCCTCGGAGGAGGACGTGGAGAAGATGAGCAGGTATTCGCGGGCCAGGTACTTCATGAGCTTGAAGATGTTGACGCCGGACACCACCTGGAGCAGGCCGCCGAGGATGACGACGATGAACAGGGCGCAGGTGATGTAGAAGGCAAGCATCAGGGTGAACATGCTGATGATGGCCTGGAATCCGGTGGCGCCGACCACCGCGGCGATGGCACCGAAGGCACCTACCGGGGCGAGCCACATGATCATGATGAGGATGCGGAACACGAGGGCCTGGCCGTGGCCGATGGCCTTCAGGATCGGCGCGCCCTGCGGTCCCATCTTCTGCAGTGCAAAACCAACGAGGATGGCAGCAAGGAGGGTGGGCAGGACGGGTATGTCACTGGGGATGATGCCGAGCAGGAAGTCCACGGTGCTGTCCGTGGCGGCCTTCTTGTTGGGATCGTAGGGGGTCAGCTTGAGGCCCTCACCGGGGTGGATGATGTTGCCCACCACCAGGCCGATGGCCAGGGCGAAGGTGGACATGATGACGAAGTAGAGCAGGGCCAGGCCGCCTACCTTGCCCACCGTGGCGGCTTTTGCGATGGAACCGATGCCCAGGACGATGGTGCAGAAGATGATGGGGGCGATCATCATCTTGATGAGCTTGATGAATCCGTCGCCGAGCGGCTTGAGGGATTTGCCCACCTCGGGGAACAGCAGGCCGACGACGGCGCCCAGGATGACGGCGACGATGACGGCGATATAGAGGTAATGCGATTTGTCCAGGCCCTTGCGCGGCGTCTTCACGCTGTCAAGCGACTCTCCTCGTTGAGAAGCCATGATGTGTCTCCTTTGGATAATCTGGTAGACGCTGCGGCACAGTCTCTGGGCCCACGTCCTCCGGTGTGATATCCATCATTGGGCAGGTGGTGACCCAGCTCACCGTTGCGTTCATATTGGTCGTGACGCAGTTCGGCCGGGGCGAAGTTAATCGGTTGGGGAAAGGTACAGATGATCCACCGCTGGAGTATCGCCCGCCGGCTTTTCGTGGCGAACCTGCTGATTGTGGTGTCGTTCATCGCGATCGTTGGCACCGCCACGTTTATCGATGCCCGGGACCGCACCTATGAGGAAGCCGGGCGCCGGATGACGGGCGTTGCTGCGGCGGTCGCCGCCAACCCGCTGGTCCTCCAGGCCGCGGACACCGCCAACCCTTCGGCCTTGCTGCAGCCCTACGCCCTCAATGTGATGGCCGGGTCGGGTGCCGACTTCGTGACGATCATGGCGCCGGACCGGACGCGGTGGACACATCCCCGGAACGAGGAACTCGGCCGGCCCTACATCGGGTCCATCGACGCCGCACTGCGTGGCGAGACGTTCACCGAAGTTACCGCCGGAACGCTGGGGCCCTCGGTGCGCACCATAGCGCCGGTGAAGGATGCCGCCGGGAACGTCAAAGCACTGGTGGCCGCCGGCGTCACGGTCCGGAGCGTGGATGTTGCCCTGTCCGGACGGCTGCCCGCCCTCGTGGCCATCGGGCTGGCCCTGCTGGTGGGCGGCTCGCTGGCCTCGTGGCTGCTGGGCCGGTACCTCCGCCGGGTCACGCGGGGCTGGGGACCTGAACAGTTGGCCCAGCTGTTCGCTTATTACGAGTCTGTGCTGCATTCGGTGCGGGAGGGACTGATCCTGATCGACACCAAGGGCCACGTGGTGATGTATAACGACCAGGCGGCCGAACTGCTGGGCCTGGACAGTCCCGGCAGCAAGGACCCCACCCGGCCGCCGTCACTGTCCGAGTTGCCCCTTGATGAAGGGCTTCGGACACTCTTCGCGTCGGGGCGCAGCGCCAAGGACGAGACTGTCCTGACCGGCTCACGCATCCTGGTGGTGAACCAGGGACCGGCAAAGGGGCCCGAGGTGTCCGCCAGCCGCGGCAAGACCCCTGTCTACGGCACTGTGGCCACCCTGCGGGACAGGACGGAAATTGAAGCCCTCGGCAGCGAGCTGGAAACCATGCGCACGCTCTCTGACGCACTCCGCGCGCAGACCCACGAACACGCAAACCGGCTGCACACCATGGTTTCGCTGCTGGAGCTGGGGCGCACCCAGGAGGCCCTGTCCTTCGCAACGAAGGACCTCGAACTCAGCCAGCAGCTCACAGATGACATGGTCAGTTCGGTGGACGAGCCGGTGCTTGGTGCCCTGGTGATGGGCAAAGTGGCCGAGGCGCACGAACGGGGCGTACAGCTGGACGTGTCCGCGCTTGGCTCGGCGAGCGTGGCGGGGATTGCCGTGCAGGACCTGGTAACCATTCTTGGCAACCTGCTGGACAATGCCATGGATGCAGCGGCCGACGGACCGGCCCCCCGGCAGGTGGAACTGACGGTGGAGGCCGATGAGGAAGGCCTGGACATCACCGTGCACGATTCAGGCCCCGCCATCGAGCCCGCTGCCGCAGACAATCTGCTTCGGCATGGCTTCAGCACCAAGCCCGCCGGCCAGGGCGGACGGGGCATCGGCCTGGCGCTGGTCCGCCAGGCTGTGCACCGCCTGGGGGGTACCCTGACAATCAATGGCCGGCGTGGTGCCAAGTTCGAAGTTTTCCTCCCCGCCGCGACGCCGGCAAAGAAGGAGCACAAAGCGTGAGCAACATCCGGGTCCTCGTGGTGGAGGATGAGGCTATCGCCGCTGCCGCACACGCGGCCTACGTGGGGCGGCTGGCGGGCTTCGAGCTGGCCGGGACTGCCCCGGACGGACAGTCCGCCCTGCGGCTGCTCAACGAGTTCGTCGCGGCCGGCAACCCGGTGGAGCTTGTCCTGCTGGACATGAACCTTCCCGACCTCCACGGCCTGGATATCGCCCGCCGCATGCGGGCGTCCGGGATCCTCGCCGACATCATCGCCATCACTGCCGTCCGCGAACTGGCCATCGTGCGAAGCGCCGTGGCCATTGGCGTTGTCCAGTATTTGATTAAGCCGTTCACCTACGCCACCTTCGCGGACAAACTGGAGAGTTACCGCCAGTTCCGGCAGCAGCTGGCAGGCCCGCCTGGGGGTTCCGGAAAGGCAGGAGCATCCCAGACGGACGTGGACCAGGCGTTCGCCAGCCTGCGGGCGCCCTCCGAACTGCCTTTGCCGAAGGGGCTTTCGGTGTCAACCCTGGCGTCCGTCCAGGAGTTTATGAAGGAGCAGCAGGGTGCCGTATCCGCCACGGAAGTCATGGACGCCCTGGGCATGTCCCGCGTCACCGCCCGCCGCTAC
This sequence comes from Pseudarthrobacter sp. B4EP4b, assembly GCF_006680095.1. Lineage (NCBI taxonomy): Bacteria > Bacillati > Actinomycetota > Actinomycetes > Micrococcales > Micrococcaceae > Pseudarthrobacter > Pseudarthrobacter sp. B4EP4b. The sequence continues at coordinate 21,912 of NZ_VHIJ01000063.1, forward strand.
CTGGAATACCTTGCCGACGCCGGAACGGTGTCCAGGACTGCCCGTTACGGCACTCCGGGCCGGCCGGAAAACGAATACCGGTGGGCAGCACGATGATTGCTCCTGTAACAGCGCGGTGATTGGGTCTGGCAGCGCCCGGTGATTGAGCCTGTCAGCGCCCGCTGATTGAGCCTGTCCGCGACCGGTGATTGAGCCTGTCGAAATCCCACTTTCGGAGCATGTATACAGCCAGGGCTTTTTTCATCTAAATGCTCGTCCTGCGCTGCTTTTTTAGCTTTCCTTGTATACACTGACGGTATCAACGAAGGGACAACCAGTGCGAGCCAGCGACCGCGCCTACACCGCACTCCGCGATGACATCGTCCAGTGGCGGCTCCAGCCGGGCACTTTGCTGGCCGAGGTGGAACAGGCGGAGCGGCTCGGCGTCTCACGCACTCCACTCCGGGAGGCGCTGGGCCGCCTGGCTGCAGAAGGGCTGACGACGGCGGCAGGCGGCCGCGGCGTCGTCGTCACCGACATCTCGCTGGAGGATATCGACGAACTGTTCGAACTGCGCGAGACGCTCGAAGGCAAGGCTGCGGCGCTGGCGGCGCAACGGGGCGATGCCGGTACCTTCCGGACACTTGAGGCGGATTTCCGGGCGGCGCCTTCGCTGATCAGCAACAGCGCACCCGCTTTGGAGGACTACTACCTGCTCGTGGAACGGCTGGACTCGGCCATTGACACCGCCATCTCCAATTCCTACCTGGCCCAGGCGATGCGGAGCCTCCGGGTCCACCTGGTCCGCATCCGCCGCATGGCTGCCGACGATGCCGCCCGGCTGACCGCTGCGGCAGCCGAACATGCCGCCATCGCCGAGGCCATCGCCATCGGCAACCCGGGACTGGCGCAGGCGGCCACCACCCTGCATCTGCACCGCAGCCTGTCCCACATCAAAGCAACCCACACACCCCGCTAGAAGGAGCCCCATGGTCAAGGAACACCACGTCCGCGTCTACAAGAGCGAAGCGAACCTCTCCCGCGAGGACCAGCTGGCCCACAAAATTGCCAGGGTTGCCGCGGACCCGGTGGAGGTCACCGGCGACGTCACGGAGATGGTGATCAACCGGATCATCGATAACGCCTCGGTGGCCATCGCTTCGCTGAACCGCGCCCCGATCGTGGCGGCCCGCGCGCAGGCACTCGCCCATGGTCCGAGCACCGGCGGAAAGGGCGCGAAGGTCTTCGGCATCGGCGAACGGGTCTCCCCCGAATGGGCGGCGTGGGCCAACGGGGTGGCAGTGCGGGAACTGGACTACCACGACACCTTCCTTGCTGCGGACTACTCCCACCCGGGCGACAACATTCCGCCGATCCTCGCAGTGGGTCAGCACGTGGGTTCCAGCGGCCGGGACCTCATCCGGGGCATCGCCACCGGGTATGAGATTCAGGTGAACCTGGTCAAGGCCATCTGCCTGCACAAGCACAAGATCGACCATGTTGCCCACCTTGGCCCCTCCGCCGCGGCCGGGATCGGCACCCTGCTGGGGCTCGACGTCGAGACGATCTTCCAGTCCGTGGGACAGGCGCTGCACACCACCACCGCCACCCGGCAGTCGCGCAAGGGTGAGATCTCTACCTGGAAGGCCCACGCCCCCGCGTTCGCAGGGAAGATGGCGGTTGAGGCCGCGGACCGGGCGATGCGTGGCCAGACCTCGCCCGTGCCCATTTACGAAGGCGAAGACGGGGTAATCGCCTGGATGCTGGACGGCCCGGAGGCGTCCTACCAGGTCCCGCTTCCGGAAGCGGGCGAGGCCAAGCGCGCCATTTTGGACACCTACACGAAGGAACACTCGGCCGAGTACCAGGCCCAGGCCTGGATCGACCTCGCACGCAAGCTGCACCGCGAGCACCCCGAGGCCACCGACCCGGGCAACGTGAAGTCCGTGCTGATCAAGACGAGCCACCACACCCACTACGTCATCGGCTCCGGGGCCAACGACCCCCAGAAGTACTCCCCCACCGCATCCCGGGAAACGCTGGACCACTCCATCCCCTACATCTTCACCGTCGCCCTGCAGGACGGGGCCTGGCACCACGTTGACTCCTACTCCCCCGAACGCGCCGCCCGCCCGGACACTGTGGACCTCTGGCAGAAGGTCTCCACGGAGGAGGATCCGGAATGGACCCGCCGCTACCACTCCCTGGACATTTCAGAGAAGGCCTTCGGCGGGTCAGTGGAAATCACCCTTACCGACGGCACCGTCATCACCGATGAGATCGCTGTCGCAGACGCGCACCCGCTCGGTGCCCGTCCGTTCGGCCGCGAGCAGTACATTCACAAGTTCCGCACGCTCGCCGCCGGCCTCGTGGAGGAAGCCGAAATCGAGAGGTTCCTCATTGCCGTCGAACGCCTCCCCGAACTCGGACCCGGCGAACTGGACCAGCTGAACATCACCGCCGCCCCCGGCGTCATCGACCTCGGCGCCGCACCCAAGGGACTCTTCTGATGCTGTATTCGAAAGTCACGCCGGAGCAGAAGCGCATCCGGTTCCGCGAGCTCCTGGCCGCCGGCGATATCGCGCAGTTCCCCGGGGCGTTCAACCCGCTCTCGGCCCGGCTGATCGAGGAGAAGGGCTTCGCCGGGGTCTACATCTCCGGGGCGGTCCTGGCCAACGACCTCGGCCTGCCCGACATCGGCCTGACCACCCTCACCGAGGTCGCCACCCGGGCCGGGCAGATCGCACGCATGACCGACCTGCCCGCCATCGTCGATGCGGACACCGGCTTCGGTGAACCCATGAACGTGGCCCGCACCGTCCAGGAAATCGAAAACGCCGGCCTGGCCGGGCTGCACATCGAGGACCAGTTCAACCCCAAACGCTGCGGCCACCTCGACGGCAAAAACGTCGTGGACCTGGACACCGCTACGAAACGCATCCGCGCCGCCGCCGACGCCCGCCGCGACCCCAACTTCCTCATCATGGCCCGCACCGACATCCGCGCCACAGATGGATTGCAAGCCGCGAAGGACCGCGCCAAAGCCCTCGTGGACGCCGGCGCAGACGCCATCTTCCCCGAAGCCATGGCCACACTGGCAGAATTCCAGGCCATCCGCGACGCCGTCAACGTGCCCATCCTGGCCAACATGACCGAATTCGGCAAAAGCGACCTCTTCACCACCGAACAGCTCCAGGGCGTCGGAGTGAACATGGTGATATATCCGGTGACCCTCCTCCGTAGTGCCATGGGCGCTGCCGAGCGTACGCTGGAATCGATTAGGGCTGAGGGCACGCAGGAGGCGCAGGTCGGCAGCATGCTGACCCGCGCACGCCTCTACGATCTCGTTGACTACGAAGGCTACAACCGCTTCGACAGCGGAGTGTTCAATTTCCGGGTCCCCGGGGAGTAGGAAAGCTGCACCGGGTACCACCGGTGCAACAGGCGACAGGAACGAAGGAGTTTCAGCATGGCTGAAGTGGACATCAAAAAGGGCCTGGACGGCGTCGTGGTGGATTACACGTCCGTCTCGAAGGTCAACCCGGACACCAACTCCCTGCTGTACAGGGGCTATCCAGTCCAGGAGCTCGCGGCCAGATGCAGCTTCGAGGAGGTGGCCTACCTGCTCTGGAACGGCGAGCTGCCCAGCCAGGAGCAACTGACGGAGTTTACTGCACGCGAGCGGGCCGGCCGGGCCCTGGATCCGGTGGTCAAGCAGGTGATCGATGCGCTGCCGGAGACGTCCCACCCCATGGATGTGTGCCGGACGGCCGCGTCGGTGATGGGCGCGCGGCACCCCCTGGCCGAGGATGCGTCCCGCGAAGCCAACATGGCCAAAGCCATCGACCTGTTTGCTGCCATGCCGGCCGTAGTGGCGTACGACCAGCGGCGCCGGCACGGGCAGGGCGTCGTCGAGCCGCGTGAGGACCTTGGCTATTCGGCGAACTTCCTGTGGATGACGTTCGGCGAGGAGCAGGTGCCGGAGGTGGTGGAGGCGTTCAACGTGTCAATGATCCTCTATGCCGAGCACTCCTTTAACGCCTCCACGTTCACCGCGCGCGTGATCACCTCCACCCTCTCGGATCTCCATTCGGCGGTCACCGGTGCCATTGGCGCCTTGAAAGGGCCTCTGCATGGTGGTGCCAACGAAGCCGTGATGCACACGTTCGACGAAATCGGCATCCGCCCGCAGGAGTCCCTCGAGGAAGCGGCGGCGCGGGCCAAGGCCTGGATGGAAAACGCGCTGGCGCAGAAGAAGAAAGTGATGGGGTTCGGCCACCGGGTCTACAAGCACGGCGACTCGCGGGTGCCCACCATGAAGGCCGCCCTGGACAAGATGATCGCCCACTACGGCCGCCCCGAACTCCTGGGCCTCTACAACGGCCTGGAGCAGGCCATGGAAGAGGCCAAAGCCATCAAGCCCAACCTCGACTACCCCGCCGGCCCCACATACCACCTCATGGGATTCGACACAGCAACGTTTACTCCCCTGTTTGTGGCCAGCCGCATTACCGGGTGGACAGCACACATCATGGAGCAGTTGGACGCCAACTCCCTGATCCGCCCGCTGAGCGAGTACGTCGGCCCGGAGGAGCGGCACCTTCCGTAGGGCGGGCTTTCACCGAAAGTACGACGGCGGCAGGGTCACCTTGAGGTGACCCGCGCCGCCGTCGGCACTTAACGGTCGGAAGTCGGCGGCTTGGGGCAGAAGGGTTAGGGCAGGAGGCTTTCCGAGGACGCAACACCTTCGTTGTCGCTGTCCATGGTGACCACGATGTTGACCCTGCCGCCTTCCAGGACCACGGGCAGCCAGTGATCGGCGTCCTGCCACATCCGGTCCACAGGGAGGGTATCCACGGGGAACCACCCGGGGAGGATCTCGTCGCTTTCCGCCGGTTCACCCTGCCAGGTCCGGGCAGTGAAAAGGCGCGTGTGCATGTCCCACGCCGGACGGGCCGGGAAGACGAACTGCACCACGCCCGCTTCTGCGAGGTCTTCCTGCCGGACCACCACGCCGGTTTCCTCCAGGACCTCACGGACCACGGCTTCGGCGTCAGTCTCGCCGGGTTCCACATGCCCTCCGATGCCCACCACCTTGCCAAGGCCAAACCCGGTCCGTTTGAGGCCCAGCAGCACCTCCGGGCCCGAATCCCCGTCACGGAGCAGGAAACAGAGAGTAACCCGTGCTGCAGTCATGCCCTCAAGCCTATGGGGTGCCGGAGTTGTCCGCGAGGAAGCGCCAGGGGGCGTCCGAATATGCCAAGCTCTACCTGTGACTCCCGAAACTGCCCACGGGATACGGCCGGCCCGCATCTCGGCCGTCGACGCCCGCCTGCCCGAGTGGCTGGTGCGCAATCCCTTGTACTGGGGCTGGGCGTGGGCCTGTTTCTGGACACTGCTGATCGTGGTGGACGAATTCGTGGACCTGGCCGGCTGGACTTGGTATCTGCTGGTGGCCGCGGCTGCCCTGCCCACGCTGCTCAGCACTCTTGCCGTGCTCCACGTGACTCCCCGGCAGCAGGTGAAACCCGCCCGGGAATCGGTGCTGGGCCTGTTCTTCGTGCGTTTCCTGGCGCTGGTTGCCGCATTTATGGTGTGGGCCATCTCGGTAGTGCTCAGTGCGTCCATCTCCACCACCATCCAGGCCCTGGCGGGTGATTCAGAGCGCGAAGTGACCGCCCTGGGTTTCAACCTGATGGCAGCCCTGGTCCCGCTGGTAGTGGCCGTTCTATGGCTGGCGTTTGTTGCCCGCTGCGTCTGGTTCCTGCGGCGGCTGCGCGGCTGGCGGCAGGTCCCCACGTTCTCGCGGGTGCCGAAATCGTTCCTCCGTGGCCGCCCGCGCCTGCGCCGGGTTGTGATTGGTTTGGCGCATCCGGGTCTGATGTTGCTGGCAGGCATGGGCACGTCCGTGTTGGCTTTCCTGCTGGGCCCGGTGGAACTGACCATCGAAGCGCTGCTCTAGGTGCTTGAAGCGCTGTACAACAAGGACATCGCTGTCCCTGAGCTGCGTCAGCCTAGCGCCCGGGGGTGTGCCGCCGCGTAGATTTCCCGAAGCGTGTCCGCGGTGACCAGTGTGTACACCTGGGTGGTGGTTACTGAGGCGTGGCCCAGCAGTTCCTGGACCACCCGGACGTCCGCGCCGCCTTCGAGCAGGTGGGTGGCGAAGGAGTGCCGGAGGGTATGCGGTGAAACATCCTTGGTGATGTTGGCCTTCTCGGCGGCGGCCTTCAGGATGGTCCACGCACTCTGCCTGCTGATCCGGCCGCCGCGGGCATTCAGGAACAACGCCGGTGTGCCCTTGCCTTTGGCCGCCAGCAGGGGGCGGCCGCGGACGAGGTAGGCGTCCAGGGCCCTGGCTCCGTAGGACCCCAGCGGCACCAGCCGCTCCTTGGAGCCCTTGCCGAAGAGCCGCACGATGGCCGGTCCGCTTTCCGCCTCTTGGAGGGAGATGTCATCCACGTCCAGGCCAACGGCTTCGCTGATCCGGGCACCGGTGGAGTAGAGGAACTCCAGCAGGGCGCGGTCCCGCAGGCCTGTGGCGGTATCGGTGCCGGCCGCTTCCAGGATCCGGGTGACTTCGTCCACGCTGATGGCCTTCGGGAGCCGCTTCCCGGGCATCGGCGGGTGGACGTCGCTGGCGGGGTCGGTGGGGGTGAATCCTTCCAGGGCCCAGAACTTGTGCAGGCCCCGCACGGCCACCACGGTCCTGGCCGCGGACCGCACGCCCAGGGCGGTACCGCCGTCGGACCCGTCCGATAAAGCACGCACATATCCGGTGACGTGATGGCGCGTAATGTCCTCCGGCCGGCCGCAGCCCGCGGCGGCAAGGTACCGGGAATAGCGGGCCAGGTCCCTGCGGTACGCCGCGAGGGTGTTGGCGGCCAAGCCCCGCTCCACGCCCATGTGCTGGAGGAAGTCGGTGATGGCGCGGTCAATGGCGGTGGGGGCCGTTGCCGGCCGGGTCTCCGCCTCCCCAGCCGGGAGGGCTGTTTCAGCCGAAGGACCAGGGGCCATCAGCGCTGGCTGGGGTGCTCGGGCCAGGGCGCGTCCGCCCGCCGGAGTCCGGAAAATCCGTCAGCGCGGGCAGCCGCGGCGGCAAGTATTCCGACGACGGCGGACGGGTTGTGCAGGCGGCCGGCCAGCACGGACTCCACGGCGTCGTCCAGGTTGATCCAGTGGAACTCGATCTCGGCTTCCTCGTCCGTCCGCTCGTGGCGCTCGTGGTGCGGAACCTCGGTGAGGTCACGGGCCAGGTAGATTCGAATGGCCTCGCTGGAGGAACCGGGTGAATTGAAGACGTCGGCCAGGACGTTCCAGGTGCCGGCGGCGAGGTCCGCCTCTTCGGCGAGTTCGCGGGCCGCGCCCACCTGGAACTCCTCGCCCTCAACGTCCAGCAGCCCGGCCGGGATCTCCCACAGATCCATGCCCACGGGGTGCCGGTACTGCTTGAGGAGGAGGATCTCGCCGTCGCTGTTCATGGGCAGGATGGCAACGGCGCCGGGGTGGTCGATGTAGTCCCTGGTGAGTGCCTCGCCGCTGTCCTGCAGCTGGAACGTATCGCTGACTACATCCCAGATCCTGCCTTCGTACACCTTCTCGGTAGACAAAAGACGGCGCGGGCTCGGTGCATCCGAAACCTTTACTACGTGGGTGGCTTCGTGTGTACCGGGCATCGCGCCGTCCTTTACGTCGTGCTGAACTACTTAGCGGCTACCGTACCGGACGGTGCGGCCTCGGCAGCGCCGGCACCCGGGGCGGCGGCCGTGTCGGCGCCCTCCTGGTGGTCCAGTGCTGCCTTCACCAGGCCGGCAAACAGCGGGTGCGGCCGGGTGGGGCGGGAGCTCAGTTCGGGGTGCGCCTGGGTGGCCACGTAGTACGGGTGGACATCGGCGGGCAGCTCAACGAACTCCACAAGCTTGCCGTCCGGAGACGTGCCGGAGAAGACGAGCCCTTCGGCCGCGATCTGGTCGCGGTACTTGTTGTTCACTTCATAGCGGTGGCGGTGGCGTTCGCTGACGGTGGTCTTGCCGTAGGTTTCGGCGATGACCGAACCGGCGTCGAGCTTGGCTTCGTACAGGCCCAGGCGCATGGTGCCGCCCAGGTCGCCGCGGCCCTCAACAAACTCCAGCTGCTCTTCCATCGTGGCAATGACGGGGTACTTGGAATCCGGCTCGAATTCGCTGGAGGACGCGCCTTCCATCCCCACCACGTTGCGGGCGTACTCGATGACCATGCACTGCAGCCCCAGGCAGAGGCCCAGGACCGGCAGCTTGGTTTCGCGGGCGAACTTCAGCGCGCCCAGCTTGCCCTCGAGCCCGCGGATGCCGAAGCCGCCCGGGACGCAGATGGCGTTGACGCCGTCGAGTGCCTTAATCGCGCCCTCGAGGGTTTCGCATTCGTCCGAGGGGACCCAGCGGATCTTGACCTTGGTGTCATTGGCGAACCCGCCGGCGCGCAGTGCCTCAGTGACCGAGAGGTAGGCGTCCGGCAGGTCGATGTACTTGCCAACGAGCGCTATTTCCACGTGGTGCTTGGGGTTGTGGACGGCTTCGAGGAGCTTGTCCCAGCTGGTCCAGTCCACATCCTTGAAGGGGAGGTCCAGGGCGCGCACGATGTAGGAGTCCAGGCCCTGGGTGTGCAGGGTCTTGGGGATGTCGTAGATGCTGGGAGCATCGGCGGCATTGACCACGGCGTCGATGTCGACGTCGCACATCCGGCCGATCTTTTCGCGCATCGCCTCGGGCACTTCGCGGTCCGAGCGGATGACGATCGCTTCGGGCTGGATGCCGATGGAGCGCAGCGCGGCGACCGAGTGCTGCGTGGGCTTGGTCTTCAGCTCCTGGGACGGCCCGATGTACGGAACCAGCGAGACGTGCAGGAAGAAGACGTTGGTCCGGCCGATGTCCTGGCGGACCTGGCGGGCCGATTCGAGGAACGGCTGGGATTCGATGTCGCCAACAGTGCCGCCGATTTCGGTGATGATGACGTCCGGGGCGTTCTTGCCTTCGGCGGGCAGGCGCATGCGGCGCTTGATCTCATCGGTGATGTGCGGGATGACCTGCACGGTGTCGCCGAGGTATTCGCCGCGGCGTTCCTTCGCGATAACCGTGGAGTACACCTGGCCGGTGGTCACGTTGGCCGAGCCTTCGAGGTTTTCGTCGAGGAAGCGCTCGTAGTGTCCGATGTCCAGGTCCGTCTCGGCGCCGTCGTCCGTGACGAAGACTTCGCCGTGCTGGAAGGGGTTCATCGTGCCCGGATCCACATTGAGGTAGGGATCGAGCTTCTGCATAGTTACAGACAGGCCGCGTGCCCGCAGCAGATGACCGAGGCTCGATGCCGTCAGTCCCTTACCGAGCGAGGACGCCACACCACCGGTTACGAAGATGTGTTTGGTCGTCTTGGACGAGCCCGGGAACCGGGAATTTACACGGGAATTTGATCGCTGCACCACGGAATTCGAGCCTATCATCAAATGAGCCTTCCACGGGTCCGGGTAACTGTTTCCCCAAATGATCAAGTCTGCTGGTCCGGCCGTCCGGGAGGCAAGGGGCAGCCCGTTGTCCGGATGCCTCAGCGGGCCGTGTCAGGCCCGCTGTGGCAGCAGTTTCGCGTCGTCCAGCAGCTCCTGCGCGTGCGCCTGCGCGGACTCGGAGTCCTCCTGGCCGGCCAGCATGCGGGCCAGTTCGCGGACGCGCTCAGGGCCGTCGAGGAGGCGGACATCACTCGAGGTGAACCCGGTGGCTGTTTTGCCGTCGGCGCCCCTCACTGACGTTTTGGTGACGGTAATGTGCTGGTCAGCGAAGGCAGCCACCTGCGGCAAGTGCGTGACCACCAGGACCTGAACGTGCCGGGCCAGCATGGCCAGCCGGCGGCCGATTTCGACGGCGGCACGTCCGCCCACGCCCGCGTCCACCTCGTCAAAGACGAAGGTGGGGACGGGATCCACGGCGGCCAGCACCACTTCGATGGCCAGCATGACCCGCGAGAGTTCACCGCCGGACGCGCCCTTGCCCAGCGGCCGGGCCGGGGCACCGGAGTGCGGCTGCAGCAGGAAGCTGATCTCATCCGCACCATGCGGTCCCAGCTGCCCGGTGGGCTCGAGGTTGATCACCAGGGTGGCGTCGGCCATGGCCAGGGCCTTGAGCTCGGCGCTGACCCGGGTGGACAGCTCCTTGGCGGCCTTGGCCCTGATCTTGCTGATGGCGGCCGCCTGCTTCTGCAGGTCCGCCTCGGCCCGGACCACTTCAGCGTCCAGGGTTTCGATCCGGGTGGAATCGTCCTGCAGTTCATCGAAGCGCACACGGGCATTTTCCGCCCACTCAAGCACTTCGTCGATGGACGGGGCGTACTTGCGGATCAGCTTGGCCAGGACGGCCCGCCGCTCCTCGATTTCGGCGAGGCGCTCTGGCCCCTCCGTGTCCAGGCTGGCCTGGTAGCTGGCGAGGTCGGTAGCGATATCGTTCAGGAGGAAGCCCACTTCGGCCAGCCGGGCTGCCGCGGAACCGAGTTCGGCGTCATGCTCTGCCACATGCTCCAGCGTCCGCTTCGCTGCATCCACCAGCGTGGTGGCGTCGCCGGCTTCACCGAAGTCCTCCGCAATCAGCGCCTGGTGGGCCGTGCTCGCCGCGATCCGCAGCTCCTCCACATTGGCCAGTTTCACGGCCTCAGCCTTCAGGAGCTCGTCCTCCCCCGGCTGCGGATCCACGTCGTCGATTTCGGCGAGGGCAGCCTCCAGGGATTCCGCCTCGCGCAGCCGGTCCCGGGCAGCGCTGCGCAGGGTGTCCAGCTCGGCCTGGCTCGCCTTCCAGTGGTTGTACAGCTCCTGGTAGGCGGATAGCGGACCCGCCAGGGCCTCGCCTGCGAACTTGTCCAGCGCACCCCGCTGTGCCACGGCACCCTTGAGCCGGATCTGGTCCGACTGGCCGTGCACCACCACCAAGGTTTCGCCGATCTCGGCGAGGACACCTACAGGGGCGGCCCGGCCGCCCAGGAACGCACGGCTGCGTCCGTCCGCACCCAGGCGGCGGGCAAGGATCAGCTCCGCGCCGCCGTCGAACTCTTCAGCATCCGCACCCGCCTCCAGGGCGCGCTGAATGGCTGGATGGCCGGCGTCGAGCTTCAGCACTGCCTCGGCGGTTGCACTCTTGGCACCGCTGCGGACGGCACCGGCATCAGAGCGGGCGCCCAGGAGGAGGCCGACGGCGGTGACCACCATGGTTTTGCCGGCGCCGGTCTCGCCGGTCACCACGCTCAGCCCGGGGCCCAGCGGCAGTGTTGCGTCGGTGATGACGCCCAGATCGCGGATTCTCAGTTCTTCAAGCATGGTTCACTTTGCGGTTGAGGGATCGGGATCGATGTCCGGCTGCCCGCTGCCCGGCACCTGCAGCGGCGGCATGGGACGCGGCGTCCGGACGATGGGAATAGGGCCTGTATGGATTGCGTCAGCCTTGGGGACAGGGCCGCGCCAGCCGTGGATGGGCAGCTCGAACTTGCGCACCAGCCGGGCCGAGAAGGGTGTCTGATGGGTACGGGCCAACCTGACGGGGGTGGCTGATTTGGTAACCTCCACGCGGGCGCCTGGGGGCAGGTCAACGGAACGCCGGCCGTCACACCAGAGGACTCCCTGGGCATCTGTCCGGCCCAGGACTTCCACGGCAAGGCGTGAGCGCGGGGAGACCACGAGCGGCTTGGCGAAGAGCGCATGGGCGCTGATGGGGACGATGACCAGGGCCTCCACCTCCGGCCAGACCACCGGTCCACCGGCGGAAAACGCGTAGGCGGTGGAGCCGGTGGGCGTGGCCAGCACGATGCCGTCGCAGCCGAAGGTGGTCAGCGGGCGCTGGTCCACCTCGGTGACCACCTCGAGCATGCGTTCCCGGTTGGCCTTTTCGATCGCTGCCTCGTTCAGCGCCCAGGTGTGCCAGATCTTCTGTCCCCGGACCCAGACCTGGACGTCGATGGTCATGCGCTCTTCCACCGTGTACTCGCGGCTGGCGATCCATTCAACGGTCTGGGCGAGGTCTGCCCGTTCGCTCTCGGCAAGGAAGCCCACATGGCCCAGGTTCACGCCCAGCAGGGGCACGTCCACTTCGCGGACCAGCTCTGCCGCGCGGAGGATGGTGCCGTCACCGCCCAGGACCATCACCAGTTCGACGTCGGGCAGCTGGACGTGGTCGTGGAGCACTTCCACGGGCTGGGCCAGGTGGCCAAAGAAGCGTTCCATGTCCGCCAGTTCGGAGTCCTGCATTACCGGGACAATGCCGGAGGCGTGCAGCAAGGCGCAGGCTTCCCAGGCGGCCTTCAGTGATTCCTCGCGGCCGGTGTGGGCGAGGACCAATACGCGCCTGCTCATCAGGTTCCGCTCTCTAGTGGTTGTGCCAGATAGTTCCGAGCAAGGCAGCGGTGGCTGCGTCTCGCTCTTCGATCTTAGGCAACTCTTGGCTCATCCTGCGCTTTATCCACAGGAAGTATTCGACGTTTCCGTCCTGGCCGGGCAGCGGGCTCTGCGCGAGGCCGCGCAGGTCGAGTCCGGCGTCGAGGGCTGCCCGGGCCACTTTCTCCACCGCCATCCGCCGCTCCCGTTCGGAAGTCACCACCCCGGTACGTCCCAGCCGGTCCTTGCCGATCTCGAACTGGGGCTTCACCATCAGCACCAAGTCACCGCCGGGTTCCGTGCATCCCGCCAGTGGCTGGACTACCAGGGTCAGTGAAATAAAGGAAAGGTCAGCGACTGTGAGCGCCGCAGGGCCGCCGATATCCCCGGGAGACATGTAGCGCACGTTAAGTCCCTCGTGGACTTCCACGCGGGGATCGCCCCGCAGCTGGGGCACCAGCTGGCCGTGCCCGACGTCGACCGCCACCACGTGCGCGGCCCCTCGCCGCAGCAGGACATCAGTGAAGCCCCCGGTGGAGGCTCCGGCGTCAAGGCACCTCTTCCCGGCGGCCTGCACCTCGGGAAATGCTTCCAGGGCACCGGCCAGTTTGTGCCCGGCCCGGCTCACATAGGTGTCCTGCTCGTCGTGCTGGACCACCAGGTCCTTGTCCTCGGCGACCTGGAGTGACGCCTTGCCCAGCACCTGGCCGGCGGAGCTGACTTTGCCTTCGGCGATCAGCGATGCCGCGTGGGTGCGGGACCTGGCCAGGCCGCGGGCCACCAGGGCCTGGTCGAGCCGCAGCGGCATCAGGCGCCACCGTCCGAGGGGTGGCTGTTGGCCGGGTCCGGGCTTGTGGGCTTCAAGCTGGCGGGGTCCGTACTTGTGGGCTCCGTATCCAGGGCGGTCCGCAGCTGGTCATGGAGATCGTTGTAGACCGCTTCGTGCCCCGCTACAGGAGTCCCGGGCAATCCGTCCAGGGGTGCCAGGGCCTGCTTGACGAGCGGGTCCGTCACGTCGGCTTGGCTGCCCAGCGGCCAGTCCGGGGAGGGCTGGGCTGCTGCGGATTCGTCAGTGGGGCTCAGCTCAGTCATCCAACCAGTCTAGTGATCCAGCCAGGCCAGTTTCGGTTCCTGTGCGGTGGTGGCGTCCGGAGTGGCCGCCCACCAGGCTGCGCAGGCCGCCCGCCAGGAATCCAGGCTGTCCTGGCTGCCAATGATGCCCACCGCTCCGTTGGCCACGCGTGCGGTGGCTTCACCGCACGTGTAAGTGCCGTCGTCGTGCGTCACCTCGGGGTAGGGGCTGTAGAGCTCCGTCAGGTCATTGATGATGTAGTTGGGCCGTTCGGCAGCGCGGGCAGCAAGGATTGTTTTCCGGGTATCGACGCCGGTCAGGACCGCCACCGTGGCGAAGCCGGCGTTGTTGCCGCCCAGGATGTCCGTGTCCAGCCGGTCCCCCACCACCAGCGGGCGCTCTGCTCCAAGCCGCTTGGCGGCGGAGTGGAACAGCGGGGCTTCGGGTTTTCCGGCCACGCGGGGCGTCTGGCCCGTGGCGGCCGTGACTGCGGCCACCAGCGTTCCGTTGCCGGGCGCGATGCCGCGGGCCTGCGGGATGGACATGTCCGTGTTGGTGGCAACCCACATCGTTCCGGCCGCCACGACGTAGGAGGCCTCAGCGAGTTCCTTCCAGCCGATGGCCGGATTGAAGCCCTGGACTACCGCCACTGGATTCTCGTCCTGGCTGTACACCGGCTCCAGGCCCACGAGTTCGATTTCCTGGGCCAGTGCCGGGCTGCCGGTGATAAGCACCCGGGAACCCGGGGGCAGCTCGGAGGCGAGCATCTCCGCGGCCGCCTGTGAGGAGCTGACCACCTGGTCATCGGCCGCCGGTGCGCCGAGCTCACGCAGGTGGGCCGCCACCTGCGCAGGGGTGCGCGATGCGTTGTTGGTTACGTATCCCAGGCCAACGCCGACGCCATCCAGCTGGAGGAGTGATTCCACCGCACCGGGGATGGCGTGCGCGCCCGCATACACCACTCCGTCCAGGTCCGCCAGGAGTGCATCGAACCGGGAAATCAGGGTTGCTTCAGTCATCCGTCTTAGTCTTCCCGGCGATCCTGGTGGTCCTCCGGAGCGTTGCCGTCCGGCAGGTCCTCTCCGTCGTGGCCCAGCTCGTCGTGGACCGGCTCCCCGTGGCCCAGCTCGTCGTGGACCGGCTCCCCGTGGCCCAGCTCGTCGGGTTCCACCGAGTCCTGGTCTGATTCGGCGTCGTCTGAAACGAAGAAATCCGCTTCCTGGTCATCGATGCTGGTATCCACGGCTTCTTCAGCGGCAGGCGTTTCTGCTTCCCAGGTGATGGCTGCGCCGGTGGTGGCGGGGGCATCAGCGCCGGTAGATGGCGTTGTGGCTGCACCGGAAGCGCCAGCGGCGCTGGAGGCGCGGTCCAGGAGGCGTCGCCGCTCGGCTTCCTCGCGGGCTTCCTCTTCCTCGTCCCAGCCAAGGTCGATGATGTCGGGTTCCTCGTCAACGCCCAGGCCCAGCGCGTTTTCAGCCACTACGGCCTGCTTCTGCCACTTCTCGGCCTCGGTGGTCCGGCCCACGGCAGCGAGTGCATCGGCGTAGGCGCGGAAGAGGCGGGGGCTGTAGGAGAAGGCACGGTTGATGTCCAGCTGCGGGATCTCCAGCTCGGCCACTGCGGCGTCCAGCTGGCCGAGGTCCGTTCGCGCGCCTGCAGCCACGATGGCAAGTTCAACCTTGCCGGGAGCGTCCAGGTCCTGGGCTTCCTCGGACCGGACCACATCGAGCGCACGGTCGGGGCGGCCAAGCCCACGTTCGCAGTCGGCCATGACGGGCAAGTGCACGTTGGAGCCGCTGATCCGGCGGTATGTCCGGAATTCACGAAGTGCCTCGCCGTAGTGGCCCGCTGCGTAGGCCGTGAGGCCCACTGCCTCGCGGACAGCGGCCAGCCTGCCACCGCGCCGGCTGGCGGCCAGGGCGTGCTGGAAGGCCAGCTCCGGCTCGTCGTCGATCAGCCGGCCGGCCATCACCAGGTGGCGGGCGACCCATTCGGCGCTGTTGGCCTCAAGCGTTTTGATCTGGTGCTGGGTGGCGCGGTCAAGTTCCTTGCCCGTGACATCGTCGTCGATCTGGGGGGACCGTTCCCGGTCAGGGCGGTTGGCGCTGCGGAGGTCGCGCACGTTGGGTACGCGGGCGGGGCGTTCTTCCTGCCGGTCGCGGCCGAAAGTGCGGGGGCCGGCGTCGCGGCTCTCTCCGCGACTGGGACCACGGTCAAAGCTGCGCGGTGCGCGGCGTTCTTCCTGACGGTCACCGCGGTTGGGACGGTCACTCCGGTCGCCAAACGGCTTGCGGTTCTCTCCTCCACTGAAACCGCGGCGTTCACCTTCACCATCGCGGCGCGGACGATCCCCAAACGAACGGTT